>JBHPGK010000156.1:0-8492 GCA_042570605.1 Candidatus Zhuqueibacterota bacterium | reverse complement strand
AAGTCTCCAAGGGATGCATATTTTTCATCATACCCCCGCATTATGGAGAAGGTCATGGAGACGACGAAGAAAAAAATTGTTTACGGGACTCTTTATAATTCGCTTGACAATCTTGTTAAAAAAGGGCTGGTAACCACCTACCGCGGTGAGCCTACGGCTGAGCGCGGCGGCAGAAGCAAGGTCTATTATAATATTACTGATAAAGGGAAGCTTGCTCTCCAGAGCACCCGGGCACTGCATACGTCTTTGTGGGACGGTATTTCTGATTTTGCACTTGGAGCGGGAAGGGATGAATAAAAAAAGTCCAAAAGAACCTCCCCATATTGCAGAGTTTCTGCTTTCAATAATGCGGGGGTATGATGAAAAATATGCATCCCTTGGAGACTTTGCTGAATTTTATAATAAGGTTTATCAAAAAGAAGGTTTCATAAAAGCAAGGCTATGGTACTGGTCGCAGGTATTCAACTCACTGCTTCCCTATTTATGGTTTAAAATATGCTGGCTTTTTATAATGTTTACAAACTACCTGAAGATCTCATTTAGAAATATTAAAAGGCAGAAGGCATATTCGTTTATAAATATATTTGGATTTGCAGTTGGAATGGCATGCTGTTTATTGATAATGCTGTATGTAAGGTATGAATTGAGTTATGATAATTATCACGGGAGATCCGAAAACATTTACAGGGTGCTGAAGGACATGAAAGGGCGTCCCGGTATGAGCCGCTGGATGCCAGGTCCTTTGGCACAGGCAATGAAGAATGATTTTCCCGAAGTGCTTAAAACCGCAAGGGTCGATTTCGGAAATGGTATGGTGATCTGCCGGGACAAAATTTATTTAGACGAGAAATTCTATTTTGCAGACCAGGAATACCTCGAAATCTTTACAGTCGATATCATCAGCGGAGACCCCAAACAGGTATTAACCGAACCGAACACTTTAATTATTTCAAGATCAAAAGCGGAACAGTTATTTGGTGAGGAAAATCCGGTTGGAAAAACCATCAATTTTAAATATGGAAATGATGACTTCTATAAAATAACCGGTGTTTTTACCGATCAGCCGGAGAATTCACATTTTCGTTATGATTTCCTTGCATCCTTTAAAACCCTTGAGTCACAGCAGAGGAACAGCTACCTTTACAGTTGGCGGTATGTTGACTGCTCCACATACCTGCTTTTAAGTGAAAAAGCAGATATCGATGAACTTGTGCGAAAAATGCCGGATTTTTATAAAAAATATTCAGGTACTGCAGAAGATTACATTTTTGAGATCCAGCCGCTGAGGAAAATCCACGTAGAAAATCATGTCAGGTACGAATTTGAACCCGGGAACAATATAAAATTCCTGTACCTGCTGTCATCGATCTCATTAATAATCATGCTGATAGCCTGTTTCAATTATATGAACCTTTCAACTGCCAGGTCTTCGACACGGGCTAAAGAGGTCGGATTGAGGAAAGTCGTCGGAGCAACAAGGAGGCAGCTATTAAAACAGTTGATAGGAGAGTCGCTGATCTTCTCTGCTATTGCAATAGTATTATCCTTAATATTTGTGATGGCTGCCCTCCCTTATTTTAATTCTTTTGTCGGAAGGAATATCGAATTTTACCTGTTCGGTGATCTGCAGACTTTAGCTGCACTTTTAGGTCTGGTAATTCTAACAGGATTAATTTCGGGAAGTTATCCTGCATTATTTTTGTCTTCATTCCAGCCGGTTAAAATACTGCAGGGAAATTTCAAGCTTGGTTCAAGGGGTTCAAGGATATTCAGGAATTTACTCGTTATCAGCCAGTTTGCCGTATCCATCGTTTTAATTTTTTGTACGATAGTGATCAGCAGGCAGCTTAATTTTATAAAAAACAGAGATCTTGGTTTTGACAAGAAGCATATTGTCAGCGTAAATATTGAAGATTACACCCTGCGCAGGAATCATGAATCATTTATGAATGAATTCCGCTTTTATCCCGGAATAACCGATATTACCGTTTCAGGAAGCCTGCCGAACGCTTTTTTCAGGGGCGGTGATGCACAGTGGGAAGGGAAAGAAGAAAGCCAAGATGTTTACTTCTGGTCTTCGGAAGCCGGGTACAATTTTATTGATTTTTTTAATATCGATATTGTTCAGGGAAGAAATTTCTCCAAAGAATTTGCTACTGATGCGGATAAAGCTTATATACTTAATGAGACTGCCGTTAAAGAGATTGGCTGGACTGATGCAGCAGCCGGTAAAAAGTTCGGTTATGATGGATCTGAAGGCACCGTAATAGGCGTAGTCAGGGATTATCATTTCAACTCGCTTCATAAAAGAATTGCTCCGCTTATTCTTGTGCTGAATAAAGTTGACGATACGTTTTATTCGGAGAATCCGTTCAGGTGTTCAACCTGTTATATATCTTTTAAGATCAAACCGGATAAAATAAAAGAGACTTTGAATTTCATTGAGCTGAAATTTAAAGAAAAGTCACCGGGTTACGGGTTTTCGTATACTTTTTTTGAAGACCGTGTAGAACAGATGTATCTTTCTGAAATAAAGTTAGGTAAAGTATTTAATTTTTCATCTGCGCTTGCTGTCCTGCTTGCCTGTCTGGGACTTTTTGGATTGACCTCATTTATATCAGAACAAAAAATAAAAGAAATAGGAATCAGGAAAGCACTTGGAGCTTCTTCAGGAAAAATTGTGATCATGCTTTCCAAAGGATTTGTTAAATGGATTTTAACAGCAGCAGCAATTTCTTTACCTGCAGCAAATTATGCGATAGGGATATGGCTGAATAATTTTGCTTATAAAATAAATATCGGAGTCTGGATATTTGCTGCGGCTGTTCTGTTTGCTTTATTAATTACCGTTCTTACCGCAGCCCGCCAGACTTTAAAAGCAGCCTCGGCAAACCCTGTTGACAGTCTTAAATATGAGTAAATTTGAGTTTAGGAGATGATATTTTGATGATTTTAAAGAAAAAATTAGAAACAATTTTGTTTCTTGGAATTTTATCATTGGCTTGTGCCCAGGAAAAGGGAGTTGAAAGTGCAGAACCTGTCTTTTATCCTCCGGATACTCCCGTAGCTGAAAATGAAGCTATTGTATGGTATTTGGGGCACTGCGGATTTGCGGTAAAGACGGAAAATCATTTTCTTATTTTTGATTATGAAGAAACTCATGACGAATCCCGCCTGGGGAGACCTGCCAATCCTCAGCTCGGAAACGGATATATAAATCCAAATGAAATTAGGGATTTTAACGTAAGCATATTTGTGACGCATTCGCATATGGATCATTATGATCCGGTTATTTTTGAATGGGAAGGTCTGATCGACAATATTGGATATTTTTTCGGGTGGAAAGATGTACAAACTGAAAAGTATAACCATATGGAAGGACCCAGAGCGGAACTCAAAACTGACGGATTGGAGATTTACACAATAAATTCCCATCATTCCGGTGTTCCTGAAGTGGCATATCTTATCAAAGTTGACGGACTTGTTTTATACCATAACGGGGATTGCCAGGCAGAGTACCAGGAGGATTATGAATTCCTGAAAACTAAAGCCGAAAACATCGATATTGCGTTTGTCTTCTGCGTATATGATCCTGGTCTTCATTACACTATTCAAAATTATGAACTGATCGAGAAGTTTGGTCCGAATGCTCTTTTCCCTATGCACCGGATTGGAGAGGAGAGGACACACCTGGAAGAATTTAAGAGAGTATACAATTCTGCCGGATTTGAAAATCCGGTCATATTCTGTGACAGGAAAGGGAAAAGTTTCTTTTACAAAAACGGCAGAATTCAATGAACAATAGAGGAATCTTATGAATTACATGTCTAAAAAGATATCGGTATTTTTACTTATCGGATTCATTACATTGGCATGTTCACAGGAAAGCAGGGTAAATGTTCCCGGTTTTCCTGAGATGCAGGGACATTATTTTGGAAGGACAGCGCCGGGCATTGAACCAGTCCCTTTTCCGATGGATTTTCTTCCTGAAACGGTTTATCTGCATAGTGCGCCGGCATTTACTCCTGACGGGAACGAGGTATATTTCTCGGTTTTTATCAAAAACGTTTTCAGGGGGGAGAGGATCATGTATATGAAACGAAACGATAACGGCAGGTGGACAAACCCGGAAATGGCGACTTTTTCCGGGGAGTATTTTGAAGGGGGTCCCTGCGTTACGCCTGACGGGAACAGGATATTTTATTCTTCAGCAAGACCGATTGCATCAGGAGGAGAAGAAAAAGAGGACAGGGATATTTGGTATGTTGATAGAACCGAAACAGGTTGGAGTGAACCCATCCGGACAAATTTTAATACCGGTACATGGGAAGATGTTCCGTATGTTTCGGAACCCGGGTATCTTTATTATAAATCAGACAATGATATATACCGTGTAAAAATGATTGACAGCGGTTTTTCCGGGCCTGAGAGGCTGAGTAATAAGATAAATTCTGAATACGGGGAGCAGCATCCCTGTATAGCCCCTGATGAAAGTTATATGATATTCTATTCCAGCCGCCCGGGACATCTGGGGGACAATAACGGTGACCTTTATATTAGTTTCAAAAATGAAAGCGGTGAATGGTCAGAGCCTGTAAATATGGGACCGGAAATAAACAAGGGTCACGTGATCACGAGGTTTCCAAGACTCTCCCCGGACGGGAAATACCTCTTTTTTTCAAAGGTGGTATCGATGTATAACGACCAGATATACTGGGTGGACATCAGGTATATAGAGACCTTAAGATAATAGGATTTTTTAAAAAGCATGGTAGTTGAATGTCAATATCCTCCAGAGGCGGATCCCGCTTAAGCGGGACAAGAGAGTCCTGAACCCGAGTATCGGGATGGGCGACTGCATGTCCCGAAAAGTCGGGGTAGTTGTTTTAATGCGAATAACTTCGGACAGTGAGATTGCCGCGTCACTGCGCTCCTCGCAATGACAGAGTGGGGCACTCCGGACAGTGAGATTGCCGCGTCGCTGCGCTCCTCGCAATGACAGAGTGGGGCACTCCGGACAGTGAGATTGCCGCGTCGCTGCGCTCCTCGCAATGACAGAGTGGGGAGAAGAATCTCATAATTAAATTAACGGATTAAAAAAATCAAGAAAAAAGGAATTAGAGCGAAATTAGAATAGGAGAATCAAGATGAATTGTAGATTAAACACTTTCTGCTTCACATTGATATTGATAGTATTTTCTATAGTAAATTTTCAAAATTTCTGTTTTGCGCAGGAAACCGGCGATGATGTCGTTATAGGGAAATATCAAAAGATCCACTCAAAGGTACTGGATGAAGACAGGCTTCTGAGCATACATCTTCCAAGAGATTATGAAAACACAGAAATGAATTATCCTGTAATGTACCTTTTATATGGGCAGGATATAAATAATTACTTTGCGCCGGCGGTTATCAACACCGAGAATCTTGGGAGCACCGGAGAGATTCCTCAGATGATAGTAGTAGGTGTTGCAAATACGAACCGCTACAGGGATAACCTTCCTGTCAGCCCCGGACCGGGTCGTGAGGAAGGCGGCGCAGATAATTTTCTCAAAGTTTTTGAGGAGGAGATCATTCCTTATATCGAAAAGAATTACAGGACAAAAGATTACCGGATTCTGGTTGGACCGCAGGCAGGATGTGTTTTCGGTCTTTATGCGTTGATGACAAAACCTCATATTTTCAATGCATATATAATCAACAATCCGTTTCAGAATCCGCAGGTAAATGAATATCTTTATAAAATGGCTGAGGAGAGTTTTCCAGAGGCTCAATTTTCAAACAGGTTCCTATATATCAAATGTGAAGCGGATGAGAGTGAACCTGCTCTTAATTACCTGAAAAGGTTTTCGGAAATGCTGGGATCGGCTGAACCGCAGGGTTTGAGCTTTCATCTGGAGACAAGCGAACCATCAGGTAATTTTATACTGCCACTGGCTTTTAAAAAAGGACTGAGAACTATCTTTTCGGGATATAAGCTCCCCTCTGACTTTCAGACTAAAAGCGTAAATGATATTATCAAATATTATAAAAATCTGTCAGAAAAATATGGTTTTGAGATCGATGTACCGGAGCTTATGCTGACATTTGAAGGGGATAAACTTTTAAATCAGCGTAAAACAGAAGAAGCGATTGAGCTTTTCAAATATCACTTATCATTGTATCCGAAAGGTCTTAACTCATTCTGGCGTTTGGGTAACATTTATTATGGTCTGGGAGATTTTGAAAATGCTGCGTATTATTACAAGGGATTTTTGAATATCAGGGATACTGACGCTGCCATGGTTCACCAGAGATTAAGAGCTGTTGAAAAAATGATAAATGAATCCGCTGTTTATGTAACACAGAAGGAGATTTTAAAAAACGGTATTCAAGCCGGATTAAAAAAATTCCGTGAGATCAAATCCGATCCAAACAGCGAGCTGTATTATAATGAGAATGAGTTCAATTCTCTCGGATACAGGCTGTTGGGAATGGATAGAATGGACGATGCTCTTGAAATATTCAAGCTTAATGTCGAGCTTTATCCTAAATCGGGAAATACTCATGACAGCCTCGGTGAGGCATATATGAATAAAGGAGATAAAAAACTTGCGGTGAAACATTATAAAAAGTCTCTGGAGCTTAATCCTGAGAATAACAATGCAAGCGAAATGCTTAAAAGACTTGAAAACAAATAAATTAATAATAAAGGGTGCAATAATATGAAAAAACTTAATTTCACTTTAATTTTGGTAATCCTCCTGACAGCCTGGCTGGCTGCCCAGGAAAAAGGGATCACAAGGACTGATAAAATCCAGTCAAAAATTTTGAATGAAGAGCGGAGTTTATATATTTACCTGCCGGCTGATTATGAAGGGTCTCATGATAAATATCCTGTACTTTACACTTTATATAACGGAGATAAAGGATTTCAACATACGATAGATGTATTAAATTCACTGAAAGTAAAATTAGTAATCCCGGATATAATTATGGTTTCGGTAAATGTTGACGGACGCCGCGATCTTACGCCTTCATACAGCCGGGAATACGGACCGACAAGCGGAGGCGCCGATAATTTTATCAGGTTCTGTAAAGAGGAAATGGTACCATATATCGAAAAGAATTTCAGGACGGGTTCCGACAGATTATACTGGTCGCATTCCATAGCCGGGACATTTGGGATATATGCCCTGCTGATAGAACCTGACCTGTTTACAACAGTCCTTGTCAGCAGCCCATGGTTTATATATGACCTCGAAGAGAGATTCCTGCTGAAAAACACGAAAAAATTTTTGCAGAAACGTTCCTCGCAAAAGAACGGTCTTTTTATTGTTGCCGGCACCGAACCGAATTTGACACCGAGTATAGATGAATTTATAAAAATACTTGAGAACCAAAAACCTGAAGGACTCCGGTGGAAATATTGGGTAATGTCTTCAGAAAACCATAGTTCAATTGTAAACAAGAGCCTGAAGGAACTCCTAACCGCTTATTATTCGCAGAAAAAATGAAAGGTGACTACGGGGTAAAATATTAATCCATCCCAAAAAAACAAGATATTTTCTTTTTAATATTTCCTTCCACTACTGTCCGGCAAAAAATATATCTTTACCAGGTAAAGTGTTAGTTTAAAGTAAATTACAGAGGGCGTATCAATTGTAAATTGAATATTGAGATTCTTCACTTCTCCCGGTTTACCGGGATCAGAATGACGTTGTAGGATTGGGCTTTCACGTCATTCTGCCTGTCCCGAAGAAAGCGGGGAGCGCAGCGAAAAATCTCAATAGTAAAATTTACCGGAATGTTAATGTGAATTATGCAACTTTTTATGTAAATATCCTTATATAATATAGAACCCCGATAAATACAATCAAGAGGATCAATAAATATGCTCAAAAATTACCTTAAAACAGCATGGAGGAATATTTTTAAGCAGAAAATATATTCCCTGATCAACATTTCCGGTCTGGCACTTGGACTGGCTTTCTTCATTCTTGCCGCTTTATACGCTGATTTCAATTTCAGTTTTGATAAATTTCATGAGAACTCTGACCGGATCTACTGTATCGAGCGAATATCTACAAGTGACAGGCATGGATTATTTAGTCCGGCGCCGCTGCTTCCTGCACTCTTAGAAGAGGTTCCGTATGTGGAGGACGGCGTACGCTATACAAGTGGGGGCAGGAGAATTGTCAGGTACAAAGACAAACAATTCTATGAATCCAATATCAGGTATGTTGACAAACAGTTTTTCAAGTTTTTTTCTTTTAACTTGATAACCGGAGATCCTGAAACAGTACTTTCAGCTCCAAACTCGGTTGTGATCACAAGGGAAATAGCCGAAAAATATTTCGCGGATGAGGACCCTATAGGAAAAGATTTTAAATTTGACAATCAGTTAGCTGCAACTGTAACCGGCGTGGCTGAGAATTATCCAAAAAACTCAAGCATCAAATTCACATTAACATTCCGGTAAATTTTACTATTGAGATTTTTCGCTGCGCTCC
>JBHPGK010000155.1:0-8526 GCA_042570605.1 Candidatus Zhuqueibacterota bacterium | reverse complement strand
CTATTGACCCGAACCTGCCGGACAGCCTCGGGTACGCGCCCACAACAACTCATGTGCAGAACGTAACTTATGATATAGGATTTACAGGCTCCACTATATGGATCGCTTCATGGGGAGGAGGTTTCAGGAAATCGTGATCCTGAATTAGGGCCTCTCGCAAAGACGCTAAGGGAACAAAGAACGCAAAGGAAAGGCTGAGGAGAAAGAAAACCACAAAGACACGAAGACGCAAAGGAAATAATTGTAGGGACAGCACATTGTGCTGTCCGTTATAAGAATAAAATAACATGAAAAAATTATTAACAATACTGCCTGCTGTACTGATCATTGTAATTTTAACCGGTGAAATAAAAGCGCAGGATGACCTGTCCGGGTATGCTGCGCCGTTTATCAGGATGGAGCTCGGGGCAAGAGGGCTTGCTCTTGGCGGAGCATTGACCGCCTCCGACCCCGACGGCGCTTCATTTTACTATAACCCGGCTGCGCTGCCTTTCCTGGAGCAAAAGACACTTTTGTTTTCATACAGGCAGCTTTCGCTGGACCGTTTTTTTCGTGTAATAAGCATTTCACTGCCGTTAAAACCGACCGGCGGTTTTTCCGCTGCCTGGATATCATCCGGGGTTGACAATATAATGGGCAGGGATTTTACAGGCAATATTACAGAAAGTATCGATTACTCTGAGAATGCTTTCTATTTTTCATTCGGAATAAATCCCTCAGAAAAGGTCGGTATCGGTATAAGCGGCAAGATCCTCAGGTCAAAGATATACACGTTAACCTCGAACGCATTTGCAATTGATCTTGGGATTTTATTAAAACCTGTTAATGATCTGATCATCGGTATCCAGGCAAAAGACCTTAACGGGAAGTACCCCTGGGATTCAAATTCAATTTATGAAAGGGGTACTAAGACTTACGATAAGCTGCCGAAAATTCTGAATATCGGAGTAAATTACAAGTACAAATATTTTAAAACAGACCTTTATGCGGGAGCTACTTTTTATTCCACCACCGGTAAAGTACTCCGCATAGGCATCGAAAAGGAAGTTATCGAGAACCTGACTTTAAGAAGCGGGTTGTTCAATAAATCGTTTTCCGGCGGTATCGGTATAAAATTTAGCATGTTGAAAAAGGGCGGATTTATTGATTATGCTTATGTTTCGGTAAAAAATGATCCGTCGGTAAACCATGTGTTTTCTGTTAGGGTTAGTTTTTAGTGCTTTCTAATGAATGCTTGAATTATATTGCGAGAAACAAAAATGAAAAATATTCAAATAAAAATGTCATTGATTTTTACCATTGTATGCATATCCTTTAATGTGTATGCACAGGAAAATATAAAAGGATTTGCTTTTCTCCGCATCGGGACAGGAGGGAGAGCCGCCGGTATGGGAGAAGCATATACCGCCGCTGCAAGCGGTGCAGAAGCGACTTTCTGGAACCCTGCATTAATGAGTTCTGAGAACAATAATTCAGTTGTTCTTGCACATACCGAATGGCTTGAAGATATCAGGATTGAATTCCTGGGATTCTCTTTTAGTAAGGGAAAACTGAATTTCGGAATTTCCATTAATTCAAACACGGTATCTGATATAGAGAAGCGCAGTAATCCGGTCGTAACGCCTGAAGGATATTTCAGTGCGGGAGACTTTTTTGTGGGTCTTTCCGCTTCCTACAAACTTAAGGAAAACCTGAAGATAGGAATTACAGGGAAATATCTTTACCAGAAGATATATATTGAAGAAGCATCGGGATATGCGTTTGATCTTGGTGCTGGCTATGATATGCCGGGTATAAATTTAAAATTGGGCGCTGTTGTAAAAAATATCGGCAGTGTAAATGCGCTTAAAGATGAAAAGACGCCCCTGCCTTCGCTTTTCAGGATTGGAGCTGTTTACATGATGCCCGATTTAAGTGAGAATATCAGCCTTCTTTTTTCAACAGATGTTGAAAAATTATTTGACAGCAGTATAAGTAGTTTATTTGATTACTTCACCTACCATGGCCTTGAAGCAGCATATAAGGAAAAGATGTTCCTGCGGGCAGGTTATCAGAGCGGCTTTGAAGCACGCGGTATTTCTTTCGGGCTGGGAGTAAAGATCAAAAAATATAATTTCGATTACGGTTTTCAGCCATTTTCTTTCCAGATGGGCAGCACCCACAGGCTCTCTTTCCTGTATAATTTTTAAAATCTATATAAGGAGATACATCACCCCATCATTTGTTTTTGTCATTTATAACATTTTAATCTATTGCCTATAAGTCTGCCACGAAGGTGTCATTATCCGCCAGAGGCGGATCAGCCTTTGGCTGACGAGGAGCGCAGCGACGTAGTAATCTGCCGGTTAAGGAACTTCGTGGAAGTAGATTCTTCGCTTCGCTCAGAATGACGATTGTAGCGGAGACATCGGTTTTGTAGCAGTAGATTGCTTCTCCCGGTAAACCGGGATCGCAATGACATTTCTGGTTCGGCTTTTGTAAAGAAAGAGTTGCGCCACACACACTTCCACCACCGCCTTTGGCGGGACAGGCGGGAATGACACATGTTTTCGGTTTTCATTTTCTTAAATGGAGTAACATATGACAAAAAAAGCGGTGGTTTGTCTGTTTCTATTTTTTCTCCTCCCATTAAACACTGCTCTAAAAGCTCAAAATTTAAGTTTTCTCCGATACGGAGGCGGAGCAAGGGCTTTTGGGATGGCAAATGCATATACGGCACTTGCCGAAGGAGCCGAAGCGGCCTTCTGGAATCCGGCATTTCTTGAATCGGAAGGAACCGGTTCGTCCTTGCTGGATTACAGTAAAGATGAAAACAAGCAGAGACTGTTCTTGGGATTTTCGTATGACCTGAATAAATTCACAACAGGCTTTTCATATTATTCCAACTCTGTGATGAACATAAAGTTCTTTCCAAAAGAACAATACTTCGGTATCTCTTTTTCTGCCCGAATTGCCGGGGCATTAAGATTCGGAGCAACTGTAAAATACATTTATCTTAGACACATACACTTTTATAAACAATACTGGTCTGCTTTGGATATTGGGGCAGGATATTCGATGTTAAATAATAGGCTCAGGTTTGGTGCGGTTATAAAGGATATCTGCTTTTCAAAAAATGATGCGGCAGGCAACATTAAACCATTTAGCTCTTACAGGTTTGGGATCTCTTACAGTTTCCCCAAAAACGAAGATAATGTATATTTGACAACTTCCGTTGAACTTGTACATGAAACAGACGACATATATTACGATCTGCGCTCTGAACTGGAAATTAGCCCTGATTTATCTACAACTTTAAATATAGGCAACGAACTGAATATTTGTGAAATGTTTTTTATCCGGCTGTTCGGTTTTTCAATCCCGTTAAATAAAGATATTGGGCAAGATGTGTATTTTATTGGGGGATTTGGTATTAGGTCAAAAAAAATAATTTTTGATCTCGGTGGTTATTTAAATAATGACAGGATTCCTGTGAAAATTTCATTAAAATACGGATTTTAAACAGGGCTGAAATACCATTCATACCTGAAAGGTACTTCAATTTCAACTTCAAAATGTATTTTATTCCTTATAAAGTCGAACTTTACTTTTTCACCTTCCTCTTTTCTGTTTAATCTTTCAAACAACTCATTCAATTGAGAATAATGATTGAGCCTTTCTCCGTCGATCGAGTAGATTATGTCGCCCACCTGAACACCACTCAGGTCAAAGGAATACCCGTTTACCACTCTTGCGATTTCCACCCTGTTTCTCCTGACCCTGTACAGGAACCCGAAATTACTCATAAACCTGATCTTAACGGGTTTTACATGATCGAGGGATTTCAGCATTTCAGAGAAAACTTCGGTAAAAGTACCAGCATACTCGCCTTGATTGAAATCTTTCAGTATATCGTGGATAAAATAGATCAGCCTGAATCCCTGAGTTTCATAGTTTTTAATGAGTCTCCGGGCATAGTCCTGTCTTTCAGTGGTGTTGTAATATACAATTTCAAACGCCCTGACAAAATGTTCTTCGATAGCCGATATCCAGTGCGGGTAAAGCAATCTTTCCATATTCGGTTTTATATACTCATAAAGATACCTGTAATTATACGTATCCCGCGGCTTCCGGTAAACCGCAGGCTTGATAAAAGAATGAGCAAATTCATGAAGAACGATATTTTCAAGCAGTTCGTTGTCAGAAAATGTGTAAGAACCGTCACCTGAATTTGAAAGATCAGGTCCTTTGAAACAGTAAAATTCCTTTTCTCCGTTAAGGGCAAGCTGTCCGCCGAAATTAAATCCAGTTGGAGCAGCAGCAGTAATTACAACATAATATTTGTCGGGTTCATACCCGAAAAATGAATTCAGGTTTTCAGTCACTTTATAATTTTTGATCTTCTCTTTTACCTGCTCAACATGTGAATCGTAAAAATCACTGTACTTTTCAAAAAATTCTAAAAATGAAGTCTGCTTAAAAAAGTCCCGGATCTGTTCAAAGTAATTATCCAGAAAAACTTCAGGTGAAATTTTGTTCTTTGTTATCCTTCTTATCTCGATCAGCATTATATCAGGATAGGGTTTAATTCTTCTTGCATCCGGAAATTCCGAGAAACATTGAGAATACAATGCAAATGAGCTCATCCAGAATCCGTTCTGCATCAGCATCTCTGTTGTTTTTGCAGCCTGCATCACCCTGTAATGATAAAAATGTATATACATATCTGTTTTTATATAATGACGGTAACCCTGCTGATATTTATATCCTGAATCGGTTATACTTATCAGTGTTAGGATGGTTTCAAGGTTTACGGAATGACGGACTTCTATTTCAGATGCAGAAATCCCGTTTGTGAATATCACCAAAACCAGTAAAAAAACCGGAATTTTTAATTTAGAAAAATTTTTCATCTGAAGATATTGGACCCTAACAGTAAATAGCTTTTAACTGCCTGATGCTGGAATCAATGTCGATGCCCCTGGCACATTCCGCCTTACAGGAGCGGCAGTTTTTACAATTGGACAGGTTGTTTTTTTCAGATATTAACTCATAAGTTTCTCTTGAATGAACATAGTTTTGATAACCGGCAGCATACATATAAGTTCTCATCAGGTCGGGAACGTTTGCATTTCCGGTACAGGTGTTCAAACATAAACCGCACTGTTCGCACTGTATTTTAATACCGTACCTGTAATCTTTGAAATTATTAATGTAGTTTTTTTCTTCATCCGTTAATGTTATATCCCGTGCTACGGTCATATCTTCCTCGAGCTGATCAAATGTCGTAAAACCGGGAACGGCTGTACCGATAAACTCATTCTGCATGACCCATTCTAATGCAGCCGGGTGATGAGTATTGGGATCGCCGTGCATCCATTCAACAACACCCTGGGTTTTCATGGCAATCTGTGCTATGCCGTTATCATGAGCGCTTTTCATCGCCTGGAGAATTTTATCACGGCGTCCGTACTTGAAGTTAATTCCGACCAGTGCTACATCATAAAATTTCATTTCCGACATTTTATTTAAAACCGCAATTTCGTTCTTATGAGTTGAAACGCCGCTGAACCTGATCTTTTTCTCTTTTTTGAGCTGTGTAATGGCTTCCTTATAAGGAGCATAATCAATAATTGCAGGATCTTCTATATTATGAATATATAAAATATCAACATAATCCATATTCAATCTCTGAAGGCTTTCGTTGAACATGTAGAGAAATGTGTTTTTGACATGTTCTTCAATAGGAGTTCCGTCTGCCGGAGTAATATTGTTTAGGTCTTTCAAATTAGTGAATCTTCTTCTGTTTGCAATTGTAAGTGTTTTGGTCGCAATAATAACTTTATCCCTGACCCCTAATTCATTAATTACTTTTCCGACCATTTTTTCATTATTGCCCCCCTGGTAATTCCATGCCGTGTCAAAATGTCTTATCCCCATTTCATATGCTCTTTTTACCAGTTCGGGGTTATCGGCATTCATAACACCCATACTGACAACGGGCAGCTCTATTCCGGTTTTACCGAGTGAACGGAATATTATTTCACCGGGTTTCGATTTGACTCTGCTTTTCTTCGGTTTTTTAAGGTCTTTAAGTACCACAAAAGATGCAACTCCGGCAGAAGTTCTGGTTATAAAATCTCTTCTTGAAATAGTACTTTTATTCACGTTTCACTCTCATAGGTTATTTTAAAAGAATCCTGATCCAGGTTTAATACAATGCTTCGATCCTTTATTCAATAGTGAAATTTACTGTTCTTGTATCACCGGAATCGATAGTAAAGTCGGTTGTATCGGAATAAACCGGCTGCAGGGTTCTATTTAACACCTCCAGATTTCTAATTGTAATAAACCCCATACTCGGAATAATTTCAACAGCGGAAAAATTAAATACTGCAACTCCTGATTGGCTAAGGGCATTTGTTTCCTCTCTCCCTTCCAGCTGCCACCCGCCAAAGGAGCGGGCAAGTCCTACCAAAGCATCCATTTTAACAAACCCGTTTGTAAAAGGTTGATCATCTGAATTTGTTACTACAACTCTTAAGGTTATAGGTTCCATTCGTGTATAAGAAGAGGTCGTTCCAGATTCCTTTTTGCAGAAAAAAAGTACCATCAGGACAATAAGCAAATATCGGAATTTCATAATCCCCCCTCAGAGTGTGCTAATTCTGAACATTTGATAACTGGATAATATAATAATTTTTTAATTATTGAACAATAAATTCTACATCCATAGTTTGGCCGGATTCAATAAAAAAATCAGTAGTATCTTCATATATCTGCTGAAAACTTCTATCAAGTACTTCAAGGTTTCTAATAAATATTCCCCCAATACCGGGTGCTATTTCATTTGTTCCAAAAACAAAATTTGAAAATCCAAACTCGTTAAGTGCATTTGTATCTTCCCTGCCTTCTAAGTACCATCCCCCAAACGGATGGTCAAGTCCTACCAAAGCATCCATTCTAATAAATCCGTCTGTAAAAGGCTGATCGTTTGAGTCTTTAACTTCAACTTTTAGAGTTATTGGTTCCATTCGCGTATAAGAAGAGGTCGTTCCAGCCTCCTTTTTACAGAACAAAAATACCATCACGACAATAAGTAAATATCGGAATTTCATCTTTCCTCCTAAATATATATTTTGAGACCTTATCACTAATAGACGTAAAATTTTGCAAAAAGTAAACTTTTTTGCAGTAAATGGAATAAAATCTGTGAAGAAATATCAATTTTTTATTCTGGATCCCTGAGAAAGAACAATACAAAATGTTTTATTCGATAATATAATCGAATACTTTTATCTCGCCTGAATAGATTTTCCGGGCTGTTGTGTCCTCTTTAATAAGCGTGTTCTGCAAATCAAATATTTTCACATTCTTTAAGTTTACATATTTTTTTGCAGGGTCAATTTCCCAGTAACCGAATACAAACCGGGATTCTCCATTATCATCTAAAGCCTGTAATTCATCTTTTTCAACGGTTGTCCAGCCCTGATCAAGCCAGTGCGGTTTTTCACCGGCATCCGCAAGGATTCTTACCCACCCTTCTGTTACCGGATCATCCTGCGTGTTGTGTACAGTGACCTTCAGTGTAATTTGCTCAATCCCGTTCTCTTCGGGTGAATTAGAGTTTTTTGAACAAGAAAACACTACCAGGGCAGCTGCGAAAATTAGTATACTTTTCATTTTACTCCTCCTATAAACTGTGGTTCTTCATCTCCCCATCGGTATACATACTGCCATAGCAGTGAGTTCTAATTAATATTTTATGTCAATGAACGATCTATAAAAACCGATAAAAGATTTTACTTCTTATCTGCAGGGGGACCGTTAACACCTGAATCAAAAACATATTTCCAGGTCCCGTCAGGCTGTTTTTTCCAAATAGACACATAATAACCGCTGCTCCTTTTTTCCATCCCGGCAGAGTCAATGTATGTGGCTGTCCATTTACCGAGTGTATACCCCATATCTCCCGACTCTGCCATTTCTGCTTTGAAAGGTTCCCATTCGAGTTTTGTTTTTGAATTTGGATTTAATATCTTTCTGATCTTTTCCCTGCCTGTAATAGGATGTTTTCCTTCTCTATAAACGGTTGCGTTGTCATCCATAAATTTGTCAAAAGCGGCATAAGTCCCATTTTCAACTGAACAGGTGGAAAACTCAAGATCGGTCTTTTTCATTTCGTCCAGCGCTTTTTTTGAATCCATTTTTCCCCGGCAAAATGAAAACGTCATTCCAATTAAGCACAAAAAAACAAAAAAACGGCTGTAATTATTAATGGAACTCATTGTTTGAGTATCCTTTCTATTTAAAAATATTATCATACAAAGCTTACTCCGGGGTGACCATGTCTTTTAACCAATAGACATCAAATATTAATAATTGTGACAGATCCCTTATAAATAAGACGAAAAATATTCAAAAAAGTAAAAAATCCTGATTTGAATAATTCAATAGTGTCCGGTAAAACTGGAAGTCAAAAATATTTAATATCTTGTTTTAACTTAACTTATATCGGATTATTTTAATTATAGATTGAATTTGAAA
>JBHPGK010000154.1:0-8570 GCA_042570605.1 Candidatus Zhuqueibacterota bacterium | reverse complement strand
ACTCCTAACTCTTAATTCTTAATTCTTAATTCTTAATTATTAATTAACTCCCTCATTCCGTCATTCCCTCTTCAAACGGTAAGACAGAAATGCCGTTCCAGATTGAATGCTGAAGCTGGTGTGCCTCTTTTAACTTAAACCTGCCTGAAGGAGTCAAAGAATAATATATCTTACTGCACCCACCCCGTACCGGTGTTGGTTCACCCTTAGTTCTGGATACATAACCCTTATTGTATAGCTGTTCAAGAGCAAAGTATAATGCTCCGTAAGAAACGTTTTTACCGGACATCCCTGCGACTTCCTTCTTTATTTTTACGCCATACGCATTTCCCTTAAGCCGCCAGATCGCCAGAAGGTAAATTTCCTCTAATCTTGACAAAAATTCCATATACAACTCCTCGCTTTTTTTAATACTTACGGGTTTCCAGTATGAATGTTGCAATATTGTTACTGTTTTCCAGTAAGTATGCATAAAATTCCGGTTAAGATTAGAATTTTTTGTGAAATACGTTCAAAATCAATCTGTGTAATGATTTTATAAGAATTACTTAGAGCTTAAATTGTAAGTAGGCTGACTAAAAGAGGAAAAATCATGATGTGTCATTCCAGCGAAGGCTGGAATCCAGAAAACATGTCAGAAAAATAAGACTTAATTTTTGTAAATGAGCCACAGTGATTAATAAATTTAAAAAAGGGCTGGAAAACAAAACACATGGGGAATTCAATCAAATTGGAAATTACGGATTAGTCATATCGCAGGATAAGACATAATAAGAAAGAACTGGATTCCAGCCTTCCAGACTGTGTGAAAACAGTGAAAAACCAAATTCATAGATGTCATTTCGAGGAGTTCCGAAGAATAGGGACGACTGAAGCAATCTCATATTTGATTTAATAACAATACGTTAGCGGTGAGATTGCTTCGTCACTTCGTTCCTCGCAATGACACTCTTGGATAATGAAAACATAAAAAACTGGCGTTTTCACACAGTCTCTGCGTTCAGGAACTGCCTCGCAATGACATTTTATTGGGACACAGCATGCTGTGCTTGTGTCCCTCAGAGTCCTCGGCGGTGGACAGTGCGTCTCTTTTTTACACACTTTACCTGCTTGTCCCTCCAGTACTCAGGGGAATTGACACGTATACGTTTTAAGCTATGCGCCATGCACTATGGCTCTCTGCGCCTAAGTCTCTACTTTACCCTATATCCCACCCTTATTAAAAACGATCGGATCCACCGCCCGCTCAAACGGAACGGTTAAATGCGTGATTCTTCCTTTCGGATCGATATAAAACGAAAACTCAAAATTATTATCTTCCGCATCACAAAATATATTGTACACATCATGCTCAAGCAGTGACGGTTCACCCCCGTGAAATGAGGCAAATAATTTACTTTCCTTTATTACTATCTCAATGACTCCATATGCTGGGTGTTCATATTTCCCTGTATATTCCGCTAAAGGCCGCGGTGGTTTTGACGATTTTTTCTTTTCGTTTTCATTATTTTCTGCTGTACTTCGCGAAGACGGCTTTATACGCTCATTCCATGCAATAGGCTCCAGGTCAAGAAGAAGGTCGGATGCATAAAGGCTGATAAGTGTTGGCAGCGGAGTTCCCTTGTTTGTAAGTACAATTATCCCGGTATTTTCATGGGGGAACATGGCGACAATAGTTGAATATCCCATTGTTCCGCCGGTATGCGAAACACTGTAATGACCACGGTAATTGCTGATCGTCCAGCCCATGCCGTAGGCACGGTTCATGGTCTCTGATTTCAAATACGGTGACTGCGGCATTACTATCTGCGGACTGTGCATCTGTGAAATAATATTCTGTGATATAAACCTTTTGCCTTTAAACATACCTTTTCCCAGGTGCATTATCATCCACTTTGACATATCTTCAACATTTGAATAAACCGAACCGGAGGCTCTCGGATAGTACCCGACCTTATACTCAGGTGTCGGGAACTCGTTTGCTGTCAGCCTCCCGTTTTCTTCTCTGTATGACAATGAGTATCCATCCGACCTCAGCAGTTCCTCAACCGAACAGCCGCTTCTTTCCATACCCAAAGGTTTGAATATTCTGTTTTTGACAAGCTTTTCCCAGGTTGTGCCGGCGGCTTTTCCTGCCAGGTACCCGGCTGCCATATACATCAGGTTATTATATCCGTATTTTTCTCTCAATCCGGCGCTGAACTGGAGATACTGGAGACGCTCCGTTATCTCTTCTACCGTAAAGGGAGAATTAAACCAGACATAATCATGCCTCGGAAGCCCGGAGCGGTGGGTCAGCATATCTTTAAACGTTATCTTCTCTTCAATATATTTGTCACTCAATTTGAAACCGGGAAAATACTCTTTAACCGGTTTATCCCAGTCAAGCTTGCCGTCCTCCGTAAGAAGCCCCACAACCATGCTTGTGAACGCTTTAGTAACCGAAGCTAATATAAAATTAGTCCCTTTAGTAACCTTTTGCTTCTTTTCAATATCGCCGTACCCGAATCCTTCTGCAAATATAAGCTGTCCGTCCTTTACTATCACGACAGCCGCCCCGGGAACATTCCACTTTTCCATTTCTTCAATTATAATTAACCTTAATTTTTTCAGGGCTTCGTCAATATCATATTTAATTTGATGGTTCTGGGCACAAGGAATTCCCGCTGATAATGACAACATTATGAATACTAAAATGAATACTGATACTGTTCTCTTCATTTTATTCCCCCTGTATGAATTATATATTACTGTCACAACTGTCCTGTTAATAAATATAAATATATTTTATGTACATCAGAAAACTGGATTCCAGCCTTCGCTGGAATCCAGTTACTTATAATTTTGATAAATAAATTATTTTTTTTCAAAATCAATAAATACTTAAAATAGTCTGATTTAACTTATCTTAAAACAAGAATTTACGTTTTGTACTGATATATTTTTACCGGATACTCATTTATTCCTGTTACTATCTTTTATGAATTTTTTTAATAATATTCAATAGAAAAATATAACTGAACTTCCCCCGAAATTTTAAAAGAGGATATGGATTTGTAGGGGCGAAGCATTTTAAAAGCTACAAATCTCTTCAAACGTGTGTTCTCCCTTTATAAATGCTTCGCCCCTACTTCTTTACACCCATATATAATAAAAAACCGCCTGTCACCGGAATCCCGGGACAGGCAGTGAGTTAGTACGTCTTTTTCCCATGGTTAAAATTCTGCTAAAATAATATCAGAATTTCAGCCGATGGGCCATTTTGATTAAGAAAATATTTGTCCCTTTAGCCCTCCACATATCGGAAAAATCGCGCCTGAAATTGTAATCACCTGGATTCGAATAATCTGCTCTGTTCTGGGTCCACACCGCATAAAGGGTGGATCCGGGCAAATATTCCCATCTCAAAACAATCGTTCCTCTTACGGATTTAACATTAAAATCCGGATTGTTAAATGAAAAACTTTCTGCCGGTCCCGTGCCGTCTGGGTCTACCGTATATTCCCCTTCTTCATATTTAATAGTTGATTTTTCATCTCCATATTTATCAAAATTGAATGTTCCCGGTTCAGCAAATTCTTTAAACTCGGTATAATCGCCATTTGCAATGAACGGCTGAAGGTATGCCTGGAGTGTCAGTTTTGGCGTAAATGTCCAGTCCATTCTTATTGTGCTGTACAGCGTTTTCTGAAAAAGTTCTCCGAATACATATCTTTTACCAAATGTTTCCTCTTTTGTGGGATCTTCAACCTGGGTCACATACTGAAAGGCAACATTGGTTCTTTCAAATTCCGGGCTAACGGATAAATTAATGCTGCTTTTTGGTTTCCATCTCAAAGACAAAAAACCCGCTCTTTGGTATCCTCCATCTCCCAATTCAAATATATTCACACCGGATTCCAGCACAAACTTCTTACGGTTATCAGTTGAAAAGCTGGTACGCGTGAACCAGAAAGGCGGCTCGACAATAGTAGGACCGCCCCTGGTTGCAATAGTATTGTAGCTTTTCGTATACCTCCCCACGATCGTATTATATCCCCAGTAATTCAAAAACTGTCCTCTTGAAATGAAATAATATCCTTCGGTCAATTTAGTTCCGCCGAAATCGTAATTCCTGTGAGTCGCAAATAGTACATATTTATTTCTGAACACTTTATCCGGGTGAAACCATGAATAACCCGACCCGAAATGAAAATTTATCCTGTCCGCTCCACCGCCAAAGTACCCGGTGTTACTTATGTTAAACCCCGGCGATAAGATCCCCAGAGCAGTATTGAAGATAATATTTCCCTGCTGTTTGTGCAAAGTGAACCTACCAGCCCAGCCGTCAAGATGAGTTCTGTTTTCATCATACGTAAGGTAGTCTGCATCCGGTCTCTGAAAATAATGGAGAGAGGACTTCTGTAATTCAGCAATATTTTCCCTGCTCCCGGTAACTCTTGATCCCGCAAGCCAGCCTGTAAATACCCAGACTTTTTCTTTATCAAGGAAAGTCCAGCCGTCTACTCCAAAGCTGTAAGCGCCGCTGTTGAACATCTCCTTAAAAGACCCGGTTTTCAAATCTCTTTTCAGGGAAGTCCCGATAAATCCAAGACCCTGTCGGGTTTCATTGAATTCCTTCTGGATCCTTAAAATATTATAATTTGCCAAAGGTTCAACCTGTTCTTCTGTTCTGATGCCTGAATTATCGATCTCTGCATATTCTTTACCTGTAAGAGCACTAATTGCACCTAAATTCCACCCTTTTCCGACTTTCCCGGTGATCTTTGCAGCACCAAGAATTGAGGTCCTGTCCGGATAATTTACAAATCCCTCTCCGGAAACACCTCCCTGCGGAGCTCTGCCGATCCTTCTGCTGTAGAAAAAATTAGGCATCCCCCAGTCAAAACTCCAGAAATCATTCGCCCCTCCGAAACCAAAATTGAAAATTCCGGCACCCTCTATGAAAAATGGTCTTTTTTCTTCGTAAAATGTTTCATAAGCAGACAGATTAACAACAGCAGGATCAAGTTCAACCTGCCCGAAGTCAGGATTTATCGTAGCATCCAGTGTAAGATTACTTTTCAGCCCTGCTTTCATGTCAAAACCAAAATTACCCAGAAAATCTTTGCCCGTTCTGAAAGGATTTCCTTCCTCTTTCGGAGCAAATTCCGCCTGACCTACACTGTATGGGAGAAACTCTAATAATTTCCCGGGATTAATGTTTTTTATTCCTTTAAGGTCAGCAAATTTTGATACAAAACCATTTTCTTCCTTAGGCTTCCAGCAGTACCGTAAATATTCCTGCTTCCTTAAGATATCACGGCAAAAATCTATACCCCATGTATATTCTTTTTTCTCCGGAAATCTGAGCTGGTCAAATGGAATACGAATTTCAACAATCCAGCCTTTATCAGTTATTTTTACTTCTCTTTCCCATACGCAATCCCATGACCAGTCCCTGTTCACATCATTAGAAAGCGCACATTCTGCAATAGAACCGGAAGGATTAACACAGAAATAAAATCCGGAAAGCTTATCATAATACGGATCTACCCCGACAGTGAACCAGTCTGAATCTATAGGAATATCCCGCCTTCCCAGCCTCTTACTGATAAGGTGAGGTTCAGAGTCATACATATATCCAGCTACATACAAAGCTTCATCATCATACGCTACCCACACTGTTGTTTTTTCTGTAGGTTCAGCACCATCCACAGGATCCATCTGCCTAAAATCACTGTACCCATCTGTCTGCCAGATATTTTCATTCAACAGCCCGTCGATCTTTATCTCCTCAGATGCACGGACTGCAGTAACTGTCTTACGGACCCATTTTCCGTTTTTACCGTTTTGTCCAAATGAAAATACCGGCAGAATTAAACAGGTTAAAACCAAAAATCTTCTGATCATTCACATTTCTCCTCTGAAATCATATTATTTATAGAATTAATATTCTGCAACTATATAGTATTTATCTTCCAAAAGCTAAAAAGTAATACATTTTGTGATAAACACCCGGATATTGTATTAAAAGAACTTGTTGGCAGGGTAAATGGTTTGTTAAAAAAGATCCACTCCTAATCCAAGTAATTACAAGCCTTTATATTGACTATACGCATGTAAAAAGATTAATGTTACATTGTATATTTATTTTTCTGTATATTAGACTTATTAAAACAAAAAAGGTTGGATTATTCTTTAGTTGTAAACAGCCATGAAAGGAATTTCTTGTTTTTCCAGTTGATCAAAGATATTCCAACTCCGGAATATTGAATTACAACATTCTCTGAATAGGCTCTTAAAACTTCCCCTGCTGTTTCAAAATCATTTTCCTTTTCATAATAAAAATATTTTGCCGGCATGTCATAATAATGACCGGCACTGGATGGGGGGTATGGAATTTGACCATATCCGGGAAATTGAAATTCACTGATATTGACTGCATTCTTTAAGCTGTTTAGAAAATTTTCACATATCCAGGAGGTCTCAGTTGTTGTCCCGCAAAGGTAGGCAAAAGAATTAGGAGGATATCTCCAGTATACATTATAACCGGTTTTCGTATATTGTGGTTCAGTTTCAGTAATTACTATTGAAGTATCTGAAACATTAATAACATACCTGTCATCAATATCTCTGTATCGAAAACACAGATTATATTTACCATTGTCAATATCGAGAAAATATCCCCCACAAGCCGGTCCCAGGGCAGGCAAACACATATCAGGCACTTCAATTCCATATAAACTTAGTAGAATATGGTGGGCGCTTTTAAACGGGTTGAATATTATTGGATAGTTGCAGCAGGGATAAATTTTTTCAGTTGAAAATGATATAAATATTTCCGGTTCGCTTGTTTCATTATAATTTCTATGGATCTCCCTGATCGAAAAATTTATATCACCCTCTATAGGGAGCAATTCATTTTCAGATTCTCCGTTTATTTTATTGCAATGAAAAGTAATCAAAGCAATTAAAATAAGTATAACAGATCTTGTGATTTTCATTGCTATATATGATTATATTTGAACTTTAGTAATATTATAAAGACGATACATTTAAAAATAGGTAACAGAAATTCAAAATATCAAAGATTATATAAGCGTGTGAAGGTGTTCTTCACCTCCGCCAAACTGACCACATCTTTTGTTTCCATTGCTGACGCATTTGGATATGTTTTAAATATATAAAGAGGACATTGCTCAATGTCCTCTCTTTTGGAATTGTATGGAATTGCTGAAAAAAATGGGCGGTTCGAGACCCCCCCTACACAAAATTTTTCTCTTCGTTCTCTGCGCCTATGCGAAAAAGTTCTTTTTTCTCATTGCTCTATGCGCCATGCTCTTTGCCCTTTGTTCCCTATTCTTTATCCAGAATATCGGGAGATAATATCTCTTTTATACTATGGACTTTAAAATCAGCAGATTCAAATTTTTTAACATAGTCCATTTCCAGAAAAAGGACTGTTTTCATGCCTATGCTTTTTGCAGGTATAATATCTTTCTCATAATCATTCCCGACCATTAAACACTCTTCGGGTTTGACCCTGATCCTTTTAGCAATTACCAGGAAAAACCTTTCATCCGGTTTTGAAAAGCCGAGTTCCTTTGAAGTATAAATCCGCCTGAAATACCTGCGTATACCCGCCCTTGCCAGAGCTTCCCCCATCATTACGGCATCGGAGTCACCCGCATTTGAGGCGGCACAGAGTATATATTCCTTGTGCAATCTTTCCAGGGCAGTTACCACTCCCGGCATGACCATAATTTTCTTCCAGTATGCCATCGGACCCTTAAAATCAGGGAAATCCCGCATTAATGTATCACCCCAGTCAAAAATTACTGCTTTGATGTTATTGAGTTCTGTCATTACAAATTAATTTTGATCTTGAATAAAAAGAGGTATTTGTACAAATATTTGTGGTTGTTACAAAATCTCTTCGAGTATTTCCACGGTATCCTGAACAAGTTTCGGACAAACTTCTTTGAAAATTTCCCGTTCACGTGCTTTTTGGCGTTTTTCCGAGTCATTTATATCATAGCCTACCAGTACCTTACATATTATTGTGCCGTTCCGGGACTTGAATTTTTCAATAAATTCTCCGGCTTTTTTGAAAGCTGGTGAATTTTCTTTCAAATCGTCTACTTCCGCTTTTCCGTATTTTAATCCGAGGATAATAAGCGCTCCCGTAACTGCGCCGCAGGTTTCCCCGGTATACACAATACCTGCACCAAAAAGAGTGGACAATTTTAATCCCGGTTCCAATCTGAGACCATAGTCCTCACAAAATGCAGATACAACAGATTGTGAACAGTAAAATCCATCATCAAAAATTTTTAATGCTGTTTCAACTCTTGACATATTTGAATTCCTTTAAATATTAAATTTATTTATTGATCTAATTTACATTTCATAATCAATGAAAGCCTAAATACATAAGAGATCCTTTCTTTAAAACCTCCAATTTTTTAAATAAAAATATATATGTTTTCAAAACTGTCCGGTTAAAAAACAAAAAAATAATTTTTGTACATTATGAAACTGGATTTCTCCCGAGTCCTCGTAGGGAATGATACAACATGAATAATAAC
>JBHPGK010000153.1:0-8708 GCA_042570605.1 Candidatus Zhuqueibacterota bacterium | reverse complement strand
TTACACGTCATTCTGCCTGTCCCGAAGTAAGCGGGGAGCGCAGCGAAGAATCTCATCTCAAAAATTAACCGGACAGTTATGAAATCAGTTGGAGAAATTATGAAAATTCTATCAAGGGCGGAAGAACTGCTTTTATTAACGATCTGGAAGTTAAAAGAGGATGCCTACTGTGTCCCGATCCTCCAGGAAGCTGAAAAGCTAACTGATAAACAATGGTCGTTAAGCGACATATACCGCCCTCTCGGAAGGCTTGAGCAAAAAGGATTTGTATATTCTTTTCTGGGGGAACCTACTCCTGAAAGAGGAGGAAAAAGAAAGAGGTTTTATAAGATCACAGCAGAAGGCTTCCGCGCATTAAAAGAGGTCAAACAGGTTGAAAATGCCATGTGGAATGGGTTAAATGAAGAAGCTCTGGATAAATTACTATGAAAAAAGCCTCAAACAAACCAAATAAATTTGCCTCATGGATTTTAGAGCATTTAATTCCTGGTCATATTGGCCAATCCGGTATTGGAGATTATGAGGAGTTGTATGGCATTTATGTTAATAAATATGGTCGCTTCAGTGCAAATCAATGGTATCTCAGACAAATTCTTAAATCATTCATTTTATTTTTGTTCGATTCGACTTTCTGGAGAGTTTATATGTTCAAAAACTACCTGCTTATCACTTTCAGAAACTTGAAAAAACACAAGGTGTATTCCGTAATTAATATTACCGGCATCGCTCTCAGTATAGCAATTTGCCTGATTATAATAATATATATCAGGGACTGGAGAAGCGCCGACCAGTTTCATGCAAACAAAGACCGCATATTCAGGATATATACTACAGATACGAATACAAGCTGGGACGTAGACGGCTGGGCGACCACGCCGGGATATCTGGCTCCTCATCTTCTGCAAAACTATCCGGATATCGAAGATGCTCTCAGGCTTCGGCGGATGGGATTAAGTGTTTTGTTCAATAATACAGCTATTTATGTTGGAGGCTTTTATGCCGAATCATCATTCTTCGATGTTTTCGATTTTAAGCTGAAAGCCGGTGACCCGAAAACAGCACTCAAAAATCCTTTTTCGATCGTTTTATCAGAGGAATATGCTCATACATTCTTCGGCGATGAAGATCCGATAGGCAAGATCCTGACAGTTGAGAAAAAAGGCAATTTCACTGTAACAGGAATCCTTAAAGAAATAAATGAGAAAACGCATTTAAATTTCAAATCTCTTGCCTCGTTTTCCACTATCAATTCTCTTGCAGCCGCCGGACTTTTCGAAAACGAGCTCAATGACTGGAAATATATGTCCAGATATTACACTTATTTAATGATAAACGACACCGAAAACATTGCAGGATTTGAGCAGCAACTGCCGGAAATGGAGAATTTTATCATCCCTGAAGATAAAATTGAAAGGTTCGGATTTGATCTTGAGAATATCTGTGACATAAACCTCGGCAAAAACATGAGTAATCAGACACCGGGGACAAAAAGCAAAGCCGATTTGATTTTCGTCCCTTTCCTGGCAGTAATAATCGTTTTTCTGGTTTGTTTTAATTATGTCATATTGTCGATCGCACGGTCATTGAAACGCTCAAAAGAGATCGGTCTCAGGAAAGTTATTGGTTCAAAAAGGAGTCAGATCATTAAACTGTTTCTCAGCGAAGCGTTTGTAATCACATTTCTGGCGCTCATTACTGCATGTGTCTTTGTTTTATGTCTGGTACCCGTTTTCAACAATATGGATGTGATAGAGAATGCGGGGGAGCAGATAAACCTTGAAATGATGAAAGATCCCGGCATTTACGTTGATTTTTTCCTGGTCGCAATTGCGATAAGCCTGCTTGCCGGCTTGTATCCTGCCCTGTATCTGTCCTCCATCCGGCCATTAAACGCATTACAGGGAATTTCAAGGATAAAAGGATTTTCACATCTTATAACAAGAAAAATACTGATGGGAATACAGTTCGCTGTTTCATTAATATCAATCATATTCATTCTCTATTTTTTTCAGTTATTTGGTTTCATAAAGTCCGTTGATAGAAATGTTGCCTTCGATAATTGCGTAAATGTTTACCTGGGAGAAGTGAATTACGAGACCTTTAGAAATGAAATAAGCAGGAATAGTATGTTTACCGGTGTCTCCTTCTCAGAAGTGATACCTCTATACGGGGAATGGCAATTTTTGAATATTAAGACGGAGGATATGGTTGAACCTCTGAGAGCTTTCTATTTTAATGGCGATATGGAGTTCATGGACAACTTTGAGTTAGAATTAATAGCGGGACGTAATTTCTCCGGAGAGTTTACTACCGATGCCGGTAAAGCGGTCATTGTTAATGAGAAGACCGCTTCTGCGCTTGGATTCGATTCGCCTGAGAAGATTTTAGGAAAAGTTCTGAATGATGACGGCTTAAGAGTTATTGGAGTTGTAAAAGATTTTACACACAGAATTTACCTGGAGAATCCGATAATTCCAACGGTACTTATCCATTGGCCTAAAGGTTTCCGGTATGCTAATATCCGTTATCTGCCGGAAAATGAAGATAAAATAAAAGCCTCTCTGCCTGAGATTTGGAAAGAATTTGACAAAGTCCATCCCGGCATGTTCTCATTTTCCAATGATGCCCTGAAAGAATATGAAATGAATAATACCGGGATCGTCACAATTTTTACCTGGGTGACAGGATTAATTGTTCTCATAGCCCTTTTCGGGCTTCTCGGGATGACCGCCTACACTACCGAACTCAGAGTCAAGGAGATCGGTATACGGAAAGTGTTCGGGGCAAGCAGCCGGGTATTAGTATACCAGCTAACTAAAAGCTATATGAAATTAATAATAATTACATGTATTATAGTGCTCCCCATAGGATATAAACTATCAGATCTTGTAATACAGTGGTTGTATGTTGCGATCAGACCCAGCTTGAGTTTATGGGTTCTGCCTGCGGCTATGCTGTTTATTTTGCTGCTGACATTTATGACTACCGGCTTTCTGACCAGAAAAGCCGTAAATGCAAATCCGGTAGATACATTAAGGGAGGAATAGTAATAATTGTCTATTCCCTTAATCTCTTTAATCAATTCTCTATTTACTATTCTTCTACCGGTGGTTAATCACGCCTGGGCGGGGCAATTCACAAATTTCTAAAAATAAAAACTCTTTGAAAATAGATAATAGGAAATGGAACGCCATGCGCAGTGTGCTGACGTTTTAGAGGAAAACTGATTTTAGTCTTATATCAGTTATAAAAAATTCTCTAATAAGAAATACCCAGGGAAAGACTGGTAACCGAATTTGTATAATTATAATAAGGGTCGTTAGACCTGTTTTTTATTAAAACAGTAGAAACTCCAAGGGAGAACTCTTTAAACAACATACTTTTAAGGTCAATATCTTTTTTGATGTTAGCTGTATACACAACCCTGGAATCTCTCCTTAATTCATTAGAATTTACAGGAATACCGTCTAAATCATAAGGTATCTGGTTTAAATACGACTTATTCTGATTCATTAGATTTAAGCTCAGTGTCACTGCTTTTGGAAATATCTTTGTAAACTGAAACGAAAAATCTAATGATTTGAAATTGTAGGGATCATTAAATATTTCATTATCCGAGGACACATAATCTGAATTCAGAAAAACATACCGTTCAGATTTACCTATAGGGTAAGAATAATACATGCTCAAACTTATCCCCATAAGATCAGTCAGAGATTGTGCGGTTAGAATTTCGAAAGAATATTTTTGGGCAGATTCAGATCTATTCTCAAAGACAACATCTTCTCCTAAATAGGAATCAGCATTTAAATATTTATTTATTCCAAGCTGAAAACTCAATTGTAAAGTGGTTTTTGTTTGAAAAAACTTTTGTAATTTTGTAAATGCAGTGGTTTCGATCCTGTTCTGCGAATTAAGCGCAGGGTATGTCACATAATCAAAAGAAACACCGTTAATCAGATTTACTCCAAGAACTTTGTATCGAATATTCCCGAACACCCGCAGATTGCGGTAATCAAAAAGTGAATAGTAAGATCCATAATCAATAGCAGCGTATTTCGCTCCCAGATTTAAAGTTGTATGATCTTTTCCGAAAATACGGGTAAATACGAATCCGCCATTTTGTGAAAAAAAGTTTCTATCTTTATAGTTTTTATAAGCTGTTTTTTCTCCTCCGAAATAAACTCTAATATTTGACTGTTCTGAAGAAAAATCCCTTGAAACATTTGCGTAAAATGACTGATATATGTCTGAAACAGCATAGTAATTTCTAAAAGCATTATCGTCAATTGTCGAATAAGTTCCTAAATTTATTTTCCATTGAGGATATGCACTTGAAGAGACTAAAATGACCAACAATACAAAAAATCTATTTTTTCCCATTTTTACCGCCTCTATTCCTTTGCTGCATGCCGGATTTCTTTTGATGATTAATAAGTAACCGGTTTCTCAATCCAAGCCCCCTGCCCCTGCTGTCACTTATACCGTCTCCATCCATATCAATAAAACGGTCAAATATTAGAGTTTATTTCGGAGGAGAAAAAACAGCTTATAAAAACTATAAAGATAGAAACTTTTTTTCACAAAATGGCGGATTCGTATTTACCCGTATTTTCGGAAAAGATCATACAACTTTAAATCTGGGAGCGAAATACGCTGCTATTGATTATGGATCTTACTATTCACTTTTTGATTACCGCAATCTGCGGGTGTTCGGGAATATTCGATACAAAGTTCTTGGAGTAAATCTGATTAACGGTGTTTCTTTTGATTATGTGACATACCCTGCGCTTAATTCGCAGAACAGGATCGAAACCACTGCATTTACAAAATTACAAAAGTTTTTTCAAACAAAAACCACTTTACAATTGAGTTTTCAGCTTGGAATAAATAAATATTTAAATGCTGATTCCTATTTAGGAGAAGATGTTGTCTTTGAGAATAGATCTGAATCTGCCCAAAAATATTCTTTCGAAATTCTAACCGCACAATCTCTGACTGATCTTATGGGGATAAGTTTGAGCATGTATTATTCTTACCCTATAGGTAAATCTGAACGGTATGTTTTTCTGAATTCAGATTATGTGTCCTCGGATAATGAAATATTTAATGATCCCTACAATTTCAAATCATTAGATTTTTCGTTTCAGTTTACAAAGATATTTCCAAAAGCAGTGACACTGAGCTTAAATCTAATGAATCAGAATAAGTCGTATTTAAACCAGATACCTTATGATTTAGACGGTATTCCTGTAAATTCTAATGAATTAAGGAGAGATTCCAGGGTTGTGTATACAGCTAACATCAAAAAAGATATTGACCTTAAAAGTATGTTGTTTAAAGAGTTCTCCCTTGGAGTTTCTACTGTTTTAATAAAAAACAGGTCTAACGACCCTTATTATAATTATACAAATTCGGTTACCAGTCTTTCCCTGGGTATTTCTTATTAGAGAATTTTTTATAACTGATATAAGACTAAAATCAGTTTTCCTCTAAAACGTCAGCACACTGCGCATGGCGTTCCATTTCCTATTATCTATTTTCAAAGAGTTTTTATTTTTAGAAATTTGTGAATTGCCCCGCCCAGGCGTGATTAACCACCGGTAGAAGAATAGTAAATAGAGAATTGATTAAAGAGATTAAGGGAATAGACAATTATTACTATTCCTCCCTTAATGTATCTACCGGATTTGCATTTACGGCTTTTCTGGTCAGAAAGCCGGTAGTCATAAATGTCAGCAGCAAAATAAACAGCATAGCCGCAGGCAGAACCCATAAACTCAAGCTGGGTCTGATCGCAACATACAACCACTGTATTACAAGATCTGATAGTTTATATCCTATGGGGAGCACTATAATACATGTAATTATTATTAATTTCATATAGCTTTTAGTTAGCTGGTATACTAATACCCGGCTGCTTGCCCCGAACACTTTCCGTATACCGATCTCCTTGACTCTGAGTTCGGTAGTGTAGGCGGTCATCCCGAGAAGCCCGAAAAGGGCTATGAGAACAATTAATCCTGTCACCCAGGTAAAAATTGTGACGATCCCGGTATTATTCATTTCATATTCTTTCAGGGCATCATTGGAAAATGAGAACATGCCGGGATGGACTTTGTCAAATTCTTTCCAAATCTCAGGCAGAGAGGCTTTTATTTTATCTTCATTTTCCGGCAGATAACGGATATTAGCATACCGGAAACCTTTAGGCCAATGGATAAGTACCGTTGGAATTATCGGATTCTCCAGGTAAATTCTGTGTGTAAAATCTTTTACAACTCCAATAACTCTTAAGCCGTCATCATTCAGAACTTTTCCTAAAATCTTCTCAGGCGAATCGAATCCAAGCGCAGAAGCGGTCTTCTCATTAACAATGACCGCTTTACCGGCATCGGTAGTAAACTCTCCGGAGAAATTACGTCCCGCTATTAATTCTAACTCAAAGTTGTCCATGAACTCCATATCGCCATTAAAATAGAAAGCTCTCAGAGGTTCAACCATATCCTCCGTCTTAATATTCAAAAATTGCCATTCCCCGTATAGAGGTATCACTTCTGAGAAGGAGACACCGGTAAACATACTATTCCTGCTTATTTCATTTCTAAAGGTCTCGTAATTCACTTCTCCCAGGTAAACATTTACGCAATTATCGAAGGCAACATTTCTATCAACGGACTTTATGAAACCAAATAACTGAAAAAAATAGAGAATGAATATGATTGATATTAATGAAACAGCGAACTGTATTCCCATCAGTATTTTTCTTGTTATAAGATGTGAAAATCCTTTTATCCTTGAAATTCCCTGTAATGCGTTTAATGGCCGGATGGAGGACAGATACAGGGCAGGATACAAGCCGGCAAGCAGGCTTATCGCAATTGCGACCAGGAAAAAATCAACGTAAATGCCGGGATCTTTCATCATTTCAAGGTTTATCTGCTCCCCCGCATTCTCTATCACATCCATATTGTTGAAAACGGGTACCAGACATAAAACAAAGACACATGCAGTAATGAGCGCCAGAAATGTGATTACAAACGCTTCGCTGAGAAACAGTTTAATGATCTGACTCCTTTTTGAACCAATAACTTTCCTGAGACCGATCTCTTTTGAGCGTTTCAATGACCGTGCGATCGACAATATGACATAATTAAAACAAACCAGAAAAACGATTATTACTGCCAGGAAAGGGACGAAAATCAAATCGGCTTTGCTTTTTGTCCCCGGTGTCTGATTACTCATGTTTTTGCCGAGGTTTATGTCACAGATATTCTCAAGATCAAATCCGAACCTTTCAATTTTATCTTCAGGGATGATAAAATTCTCCATTTCCGGCAGTTGCTGCTCAAATCCTGCAATGTTTTCGGTGTCGTTTATCATTAAATAAGTGTAATATCTGGACATATATTTCCAGTCATTGAGCTCGTTTTCGAAAAGTCCGGCGGCTGCAAGAGAATTGATAGTGGAAAACGAGGCAAGAGATTTGAAATTTAAATGCGTTTTCTCATTTATTTCTTTAAGGATTCCTGTTACAGTGAAATTGCCTTTTTTCTCAACTGTCAGGATCTTGCCTATCGGATCTTCATCGCCGAAGAATGTATGAGCATATTCCTCTGATAAAACGATCGAAAAAGGATTTTTGAGTGCTGTTTTCGGGTCACCGGCTTTCAGCTTAAAATCGAAAACATCGAAGAATGATGATTCGGCATAAAAGCCTCCAACATAAATAGCTGTATTATTGAACAAAACACTTAATCCCATCCGCCGAAGCCTGAGAGCATCTTCGATATCCGGATAGTTTTGCAGAAGATGAGGAGCCAGATATCCCGGCGTGGTCGCCCAGCCGTCTACGTCCCAGCTTGTATTCGTATCTGTAGTATATATCCTGAATATGCGGTCTTTGTTTGCATGAAACTGGTCGGCGCTTCTCCAGTCCCTGATATATATTATTATAATCAGGCAAATTGCTATACTGAGAGCGATGCCGGTAATATTAATTACGGAATACACCTTGTGTTTTTTCAAGTTTCTGAAAGTGATAAGCAGGTAGTTTTTGAACATATAAACTCTCCAGAAAGTCGAATCGAACAAAAATAAAATGAATGATTTAAGAATTTGTCTGAGATACCATTGATTTGCACTGAAGCGACCATATTTATTAACATAAATGCCATACAACTCCTCATAATCTCCAATACCGGATTGGCCAATATGACCAGGAATTAAATGCTCTAAAATCCATGAGGCAAATTTATTTGGTTTGTTTGAGGCTTTTTTCATAGTAATTTATCCAGAGCTTCTTCATTTAACCCATTCCACATGGCATTTTCAACCTGTTTGACCTCTTTTAATGCGCGGAAGCCTTCTGCTGTGATCTTATAAAACCTCTTTCTTTTTCCTCCTCTTTCAGGAGTAGGTTCCCCCAGAAAAGAATATACAAATCCTTTTTGCTCAAGCCTTCCGAGAGGGCGGTATATGTCGCTTAACGACCATTGTTTATCAGTTAGCTTTTCAGCTTCCTGGAGGATCGGGACACAGTAGGCATCCTCTTTTAACTTCCAGATCGTTAATAAAAGCAGTTCTTCCGCCCTTGATAGAATTTTCATAATTTCTCCAACTGATTTCATAACTGTCCGGTTAATTTTTGAGATGAGATTCTTCGCTGCGCTCCCCGCTTACTTCGGGACAGGCAGAATGACGTGTAA
>JBHPGK010000152.1:0-8709 GCA_042570605.1 Candidatus Zhuqueibacterota bacterium | reverse complement strand
ACTCTATACGTTAAGGGATCTCAACTTCCCATCCGAGGGTACCGTCAAGTTTCCAGAACGGTTTTTTGGTGATATATTCAACATTATTATTGCGGGCATATTCGAGCTTTTCCTTTGGAACGCCTACCAGCATATCCTGAAGTTCCGGGGAGAGGTTATCGGGAGAATCAAAATACTGGAACAGATAATCAATATCCTGTTTTAAAATTTTTACATGATCAGGTAATTCCATTTCGCCGGTATTCAGTTCTTCCATCTTCACATCCATGATCTCATTTTCTTCAAAATCAATAACGAGGGTTCCGGTAAAATGTTTATCGGGCTGTTCGGTAATTTTTTTCAGAACCTTTTTAAGATAAAGTGGTGACCTTTTTTCCCTGTTCCCTCTTATATGACAAATAGTATCAATGATTTTCCGGATTTTTTCATTTCTATTAACATCTCTTTTACTCGATTCCACATCCTGCTTGCCTTTTCTTCGGTCTCTTGCGTCAATAACTTTTACAATTTTGTATAGCTTATCGATTATTTCTTCTGAAACCTTGTCGGCATTATTTTCGAGATCGACTTTCTCGTCAATCAGCAATAATTTGTCGGTGAGATCTTTTAAAATTTTTGCATCGTTTACATTATCCAATATTTAATCCCTCTCAAAAATTGATAAAAAACCAAAATTACCTTTTCAATTTTTTAAGCTGCATTTTCTTCTCTGAGCGGATATTCCATTCTACAACAACAGGGCTCGCAATAAATATGGATGAATAAGTTCCAACAATAACACCTATAAGCAGGGCGAAAGCAAAATTTCGAATAACTGCACCACCAAAAAGGAACAGTATTAACAGGACTATAAAAGTTGTGCCGGAAGTAATTACAGTTCTGCTTAATGTCTCATTGATGCTTCTATTAACAATATTCTCGTAAGTTTCGCGTTTTATCGCCTTTAAATTTTCTCTTATTCTGTCATATACGACGATTGTATCATTTATTGAATAACCAACAATAGTAAGAAAACCCGCAACAACATCTATGGAAATTTCCATATTGAAAATAGTGAATATTCCGAGTACGATCAGAACGTCATGAATAAGTGCTGTAATTGCACCGACAGCAAATCTGAACTGAAATCTCCAGCTTATATACAGATTAACAAAGATCAGTGAAACGAGAATCGCCCAGAGAGCTTTCCGGATAAGTTCAGCACCGATCTTTGGTCCAACAGACTCTATCCTCTGGACTTCATAAGGATTATCACTGAAATCCGTAGAAATAGCATCTTTTATTGCATTCGAAACTTCTTCATGCTCTTCCTGAACATCAACATAGATCAGAATTTCCCTGTTATCTCCAAAATTTCTGATCTGGCTTCTTTCGTAACCGATCCTCGCCAGACTTGTACGCAATTCACTGACATTAGCTTCCTTTTGAAACTTGAATTCAATTTGTGTCCCGCCTTTGAAATCAATTCCATAATTAGGTCCCCTGATTATAAGAAAAACAAGTCCTACAACGATTAAAGTTATAGATAAAATGAATGCAGGTTTTCTGTTACTTATAAATTTATAATTCGGATTCTTAAAAATATGCATCTCAATAATACTCCCATATTAAATACTTAAACGGCGCAGTGTCCATTTTTTCGTTATAAAATCAAATATCACTCTGGTGACTACAATTGCTGTAAACATACTGCATACAATACCAACGGATAATGTCACGGCAAATCCCTTTACAGGACCGGTTCCAAATTGATAAAGAACCAAAGCGATGATCAGAGTGGTTAAATTGGCATCCAGGATCGTAGTAAAAGCTCTGCCATATCCATTATCGATTGCAGCCCGAATGGTTTTTCCTGTATTCAATTCCTCGCGGATTCTCTCAAAGATCAAAACGTTAGCATCTATAGCCATACCTATAGTTAAAACAATACCGGCTATGCCCGGCAGGGTTAATGTTGCATGAAATCCTGCCATGATTGCCATCAAAAATATTATATCCAGTATCAATGCAATATTCGCGATCGCACCTGACATTTTATAATATATTATCATAAATACCATGATCAGCGTCAGACCCAGCAGTGCAGAAAGTGAACCTTTTCTAATTGAGTCTCTACCAAGAGTAGGTCCAACAGTTCTTTCCTCCATGAACTTTACACTTGCAGGGAGCGCTCCGGCTCTAAGAACTATAGCAAGCAGTTTGGCTTCATCCATGGTCTCAATATTAGTGATCTGTGAACTTCCATTAGGAATCTTGGATATAACTCTCGGTGCAGAAAAGACTCTATCATCCAGAACGATAGCGATCCGTTTATTAATATTTGCACCGGTAATCCTTGACCATCTTCTTGAACCATCTCTGTCCATCTGCATCAGGACTTCCGGTTTTCCCGCAGCAGAAGGGTCCATTGACTGGTTTATGGAAGCCCTGGCGTCAGTAATTACCTCGCCTGTAAGTTCTGCATCTTTTTTAAGAAGGTGTAATTCATAATACATTTTGCCTTCGTTCTCTACCGGTTCAGGTGACCAGGCAAATTCCGCATCCCTTGGAATTACACTTTGAACTTCTTCCATTTCTATAATTTTCCTTACTGCACTAAAATTTTCTTCCGGGACGGCAATATCCCCGCCATAATCCAGATAACTTCTCAATAATGCACTAAAAGGTCTTTCCGAATAAATATTTTCATCAACCAGTGCTCTGCTTTCACCTGCAGCTGCGGAAGTATCTGTCCCCTGTTCTCCAAACAGGTCTGCGATATTTACCTCTGTATCGGTACTCGGTACTGTTTCAACCTTTGCTGTATCTAACGCTGCGGCGGAAGTATCTTCAGGGATAGAAGCAGCAGTGTCAATCTCAGCAGTCATCATACTGTCCATAGGCATATTATCTCTTTTTGCGATAAGAACCCTGTCCACAGCTTTTATAACCTGACTAAAAATTTCTGAGTCTTTAAGGAGTTTAAATTGCAGTACAGCGGTCTTGCCGATAAGTTCCTTGGCAAGAGCTGCATTTTGAAGCCCGGGCAGTTCAACATTTATTCTTTTTCGTCCCTGGCGCTGAATTGTCGGTTCAGACACACCAAACTGGTCAATCCTGTTAACCAGCTTCTGGCGGATAATGACAACAGCTCTTTCCCTCTCTTCTTTCAAATAGTCAATAACATCCTGTCTGCCCCTGCTCTCCGACCTGTAATATTTTGTTAACTGGACGTTGCTCTCCGTCGCAACTCTTTCAAATATATCATAAAAGTCCTCATTTGACAGCTTAACAAGATCATCTGTCTGATCGAGGACATTATAAAAATCGTTGTCCTTCCTTGTCGCAAGGTCTTCAGCCATTTTGTATAGATCCACTTCAAGAGTCAGTTTCATTCCTCCCTGAAGATCAAGTCCCCTCTTTATTGCTTTATTTGTAAGCTTGAACAATTCACCTTCTCTTTCAAGCCTCTCGGTTTCTTCGGGAGTTAAACTCTGAAATTTATACGTAGGATAAAGATAATACAGCGATGCAAAGATCGCTAAAATTATAATAATCCATCTAAAAGTATTATTCCTTCTCATTACTTAATAAACTAACCTCCATAATTTTGTTAAAGCATTTAAATATATGCTTTTTTTGCAAAAAAGCAAACATAATTTTTGTTGACGCATTATCTTAAACACCTAATTTATGTTGCATTTAAATATAAATTTTCTTAATATAGTTATACAAAACAATTATAGGCAAACCTATGATTCATTGGACGTGATATGACATTAACACCAAGCCTGGAAGATTATTTGGAATCGATCTGGATTATCGGTTTAGATAAAAAGGTCGTACGAGTAAAAGATATTGAAAAATTTCTTGATGTCAAGACTTCTTCTGTAATTGGTGCATTAAAAACCTTAGCTAAAAAGAAACTGATCATACATGAAAGATACGGTTATATTGACTTGACCGAAACAGGGATCGAAAAATCCAAAGAGATATATAAAAAGCATAAAATTATAGCTGAATTTCTTGAAAAGATACTGAGCGTTGATAAAAAGACCGCTTTATCTGATGCATGTAAAATTGAGCACCACATTGATCAGCAGACATTAAGGAAACTTAACAAATTCATGCTGTTCGTAGACAGCCATCCTGACGGCAAACCTGATTGGCTAACAGAGTTTCATAATTCGGTAAAATAACTGTTTTTTAATTTATTGATTTGCTAATTTGGAGGCAGCCCAAAAGTGCAGAGTCTGAATTCGATAAAACCCGGGAAAAAGGTTCAAATAGTTGAAATACGGTCAGGGAAAGGCTTAGTTAACAGGTTAAGCAGTATGGGTCTTTACCCCGGCTCAAAAGTCCAGATTATTTCAAACCCAGCCAACGGTCCCCTAATCCTCGCTAAAAACAGCTCACGCCTGGGTTTGGGATTCGGTGTTGCGAATAAAATATTCGTAAAATCCGTTTTGGAAGAGGAAAAAGAAAGTGCCCCCCACTCCGATTAATACAGCTTTAGCAGGTCTCCCTAATTCAGGGAAAACCACTTTATTTAACCGTTTAACCGGTTCAAACCAGCAAATTGGAAACTGGCCGGGTGTTACAGTTGAGAAAAAGGAAGGTTTTTATAATTTCCAGGATATGAGGGTAAGAATCATTGATTTACCCGGTACATATACTCTTTCACCATATTCACTTGATGAAAAGGTCACAAGAGATTATATCATATTTGATAAACCTGATATAATTGTAGCAGTTGTTGACGCTTCAAACCTGGAAAAGAATTTATACCCGGTCATTGAACTGCTTGAACTGGAAGCGAATGTTCTTATTAACCTCAATATGATAGATTCTGCTGAAAAGTCAGGAATACATATCGATTATGAAAAAATATCAAAAGTTTTCAATTGTCCCCTTGTAAAAACGGTAGCAAATAAAGGGAAAGGTATTCAGGACCTGAAATATTCGATCTTTACCTATGAAAATAAGTTAAGAGGGAATTTTAAAATCGATTACGGGCATGATATTGAAGGGTCAGTTGAAAAACTTTCCGAAGTATTTAAGAATATACCTCCTGAATTCAATTTGAGGTTTTTCTGTATAAAGGCTCTCGAAGGTGACGAAGAAATCCTCAGCAGGATCAACGACGTCGAGGAGTTAGGATTCCTGAAAAAGGAAATTGAAAGCCTGGAAAACCATCTTGGGTACGATATAGAAACTGCGATCATTGAAAGGAGATTCGGTTTTATTGAGGGGCTTGTTAAAGAATGTACAGAGAAAAAAATAAACCTTGACGAGCGTCACAGCATTTCTGATAAAATTGATCTTGTTTTGACTAATAGATATATCGGACTGCCGCTGTTTTTTATTGTTATGTGGATGGCTTTTCAACTGGTCTTTTCTCTGGGTAATCCTCTTGTAGACAAGCTTGATGCTCTTTTTAACTGGTTTAATACGAATCTTCACATCACTATGATAAATATTGGTATACCGGAACTGATATCATCATTCTTAACTGCAGGAGTGCTCAGCGGCGTAGGCTCTGTTTTAAAATTCCTGCCGAATATTTTACTATTATTCCTTTTAATATCATTCCTTGAGGATTCGGGATACATGGCGAGAGCTTCATTTATTGTCGACAGGATAATGCATATATTCGGGCTTCACGGCAAGTCTTTTATACCGATGATCATCGGTTTCGGATGCAACATCCCGGCAATACTTGCTGCAAGGACACTGGAGTCTGAAAAAGACAGGATCATTACAATTCTTATACTTCCGTTAATGTCATGTTCAGCACGGCTTCCCATATACACTCTTTTTGCAGGATTGTTTTTTGTAGAAAATCAGGGACTGGTTGTTTTTTCACTTTACTTCATCGGAATATTGGCATCAGTGTTCATCGCCAGGATATTCAGAAGCATATTCTTTAAAATGGAAACAATTCCTTTAATAATGGAACTCCCTCCTTATAGATTACCGCAGTTAAAAAGGACTCTTGTCCATATGTGGGAAAGGGGAAAACATTTTGTAAAGAAAGCCGGTACTATAATTGTTGCTGGAGTTGTGGTGATATGGATTCTGGCAAATTTACCTCCGGGTGTTGAATATGCATCCAAAGACAGCCTGATAGGAATGATAGGGTCACTGTTTTCACCGTTTCTGGAACCTGCAGGTTTCGGATACTGGCAGGTTGCTGTTGCACTGATTATGGGTATCGTAGCCAAGGAGATCGTTGTCGGCAGTCTGGGCACTCTATACGGCGCAGAAGCAGCAGGGCTGAATGCTGTTCTATTATCCCAGTTCACCCCCTTATCCGCATACGCTTTCATGGTCATGGCACTCTTTTACATCCCCTGTATCGGGGCGATCGGGGCAATAAGAAAAGAAACGAATTGGAAATGGACAGTGATTACTATCAGCTATACCATGATTGTTGGCTGGCTGCTTGCCGTAATAGTCTATCAAATCGGAAGTTTATTTATATAATTTGAATATTTACTTACTTTAACACAGAGTTCACGGAGAGAACAGAGTAACACAGAGTATTTTTATATGGTTTTTTTTAGAGTTTCTCAGTGATACTCTTATTGCTCTGTGCTCTCTGTGTTGAATATTTTGTAAAAAAATCCCGCTGCCTGAATGGCAAACGGGATTTTTGGGGCAGTGTGGGTATCTATTTTTATCTTCTTGTTCTTTTACCTGATGATGAACTCCGGCTTCTTGAACTGCTGCTTCTGCTTCCGGAACTGCTTTTGCTGCTGCTCCTTGAGGAAGAGCTGCTTTTATACGAACTTCTGCTTGAGGAAGAGCTCCTACTTGATGAAGAACTTCTATTACTGCTCTTGTATGAGCTTCTACTGCTGTTCTTGCTCCGGGAAGAAGAACTGCTTCGATAAGTGCTTTTGCCGGAAGTAGACCTTTTATTGTTATTAGCAGACCTGGTCTTTTCCTGAGACCTGTTTATGCGTTTCTTTGCATAATCAAGAATTTTTCCGAAAGTAGACCTTTTTGTGCTTGATTTTTGTCTTGTATAGTCTTTGCTTTCAGAACTGTTCTTTCTCGTGCTGTTCTCACGAGTGTATTTGGTATCACTTCTATCAGCAGAATTGCTTCGATCAGAGCTTCTGAAGTTTCTATCTCTGTTATCTCTTCGGGATGTCACCTCTTCATTTCTTCTGCTGGTACGGCTTGCATAATCGCGGTCAAATCTATCTGTTCTATCTCTCGTACGCTGTAGGGCAGTCCTGTTATCGTCTCGTCTATTGTTGATCCGGGAGCTTAACTGTCTGTCCATTTCGCTTGACCTGTTCCGGCCATATTTCCCTGCGTATCTATACCGGTCTATCTGTCTCAGATAATAAGCATCCCGAAAATCATTCCCCTGCCTTGCCCCCCTTCTTGCAAAAGATCTGTTTTTGTAATGCCTGTTATAACCGTTATTCCAGGGATCGTGTCTCCATCTGCTGTTAGTATACCAGGGATCATAGTAATTGTGATATCCCCATCCGTAATTGTAATGATCCCAGTAGCCGAAATTAAATGAAAACCATGGTCTTGTCGGCATATACCAGTTCCATCCAAAGCCGAAATATCCGGGACTCCAGCAGTAATCCCAATCGTAGTGATGAACATACATTCGCTGGTAATAGCCCGGCATATAATATATATGTGAGGCATATTCATCATAATAGTCATCATAATAATAGTCATCTTCATAATCTGAATACACTACCGCTGTGCGATAGCCCGGACTCCTGCGGTGAATTATAACACCGGTTCTGGATTGATAATAGAATCTGTTGCATTCAAGAAAAAACATCGCCGACAGGACTAACAGAAAAATATATAACTTTTTCATTTTACTTCACCTCCATTGTTTTTAAATACTGCTTTTTTGAGCTTAGCGAAGGAGGATTCGAGACTCTGACTGCAGTGCTGCTTTTTTTCAAACTCGATATCTTTAATTGCGGATTTCCAGGATCAGTCTGATATGCCCAGGAGTAAATGACAAGATCATCATAAGCTTCTTCTATCCTTATAGTGACAAAATGATCATCCCAGGTCCAGATTATATAAGAGAAATCCTCAATCACAGGTAAATAGCCTGATTCGTCCCACTCTGTATCCTCATAGACAAAATCTACGTCACTTAAGAATTCTGTCTGACCGAACAAAGATATATCCGTATCTTCAATATTATAAACATTAATAAAAATCTGATCATCAATCATATCAAAGTAAATATCGTTTGAACTGTTATCAAAAGACTGGATCATAGTGCTCTCAAAATCTGAAAAGTCAATACCGCATTTATTATAATTATCATAATCGTCAACACCATATTGAATTAACGCCCATGTGTAGGAATTATGTCCTTCAGGACGCGGTGTATCCCATACGAGGTCTTTTGAGAGGTTACTTTCATTCCCGTGAAAATCAACTGCGGAAACAGCGAAATAAAAGGTGAGTCCATTTGGAACACTTTCAACAAAATAAGTATCATAAGTCTCACTGACAGGCCTGTAGGGACCGTCTTCATAAGAGCTTTTATATACAACATAATAATCAAGGTCAGATTCCAGGTTCTCATCCCATGCAATAATAACTTCATTATCACCGGTTATAGAAAAAACATATTCTGGCGGTGCAGGAGGAATCCTGTCCCTGTCGGTATCAAATACATTTACTGAGCAGCTGATCAACAAGCTCAATACTGCGGCTAAAATTAAC
>JBHPGK010000151.1:0-8825 GCA_042570605.1 Candidatus Zhuqueibacterota bacterium | reverse complement strand
TCATTGAATAATGACCCTGAAACTGGAAACTGGAGCGTGTCAGGAAGAACGGTAACTTTAGATGATGAATTAAGTTTTACTTATACAATGTCAGGAAATACATTTACTACAACTATCGAGGATTTCGAAATAGAGGAAGGTGAAGAAGAAGATGTCACTTTTGTGTTTGCAAAACAGTAAATAACCCTATTCGCCTTTGAATAATACTGTGATATCTGGATGGGATTACCGACGATAGAAAACAATTTAGAAATCCCTAAAAAAGAGGGAAAAAAAATGTTCAAATATAGACCAATTTTTACATTGATACTCTGTCTACTTTTGTTTACGCTTTTACTCCCCGGCTGTAAAAAAAGCAGTACAGATTCAAACGGAGACGGCGAGCATGAACTGGTGGGTACCTGGCGGTGTACAAGTATAAGCGCTCTGGGTGAGACCAGAGATCCTTCTGCTTACGGGCTGAGCTGGACAATGACTTTCAGAAGTAATAATACTTTCACGGAAAACTTTACACAGGCAGGTGAAAGCGATACATCAAACGGGACATGGAGCACATCCGGAGGTAATCTTACTATAAATTATGATGAAGGCGATCCGGGAACACAGGGTTATTCAGTTTCCGGAAACACACTTACATTGACCAGGCAAAATGTTGAAGTGGAAGACGGCGTTTTTGCAACTGCTACCTTTGAGTTTACAAAACAATGATGGACTCAGAGTATACCGGGATTTCCAGTATTATTCTGCCGTCATTTTTTGGCAGCAGAAAACAATTTAGAAGGCGAATTAAATAATAGGAGGAAAGTAAAATGTTTAAACGAAAGAATGCCTTTTTTTGGATATTGATCTTTAGCTTTATTTTCTGCCTTTTCTCATTCGGATGCGATAAACTTATTAAAGACCTTGAGGATGAAGCTGAAGAAGAAGTTACCGGTGTTACCAGGGATTTTGTGATCGGTACCTGGACGCTGGCCAGTATGAAACTTGACGGAGTTACAGATACAATACTTTCAAGAACAATGAAGCTGAACAGCAATGGCTCCGGAAGTCATGATGATGTATATGATTGGCATGATGGGGATCCTCCAGTTGAATCTTCAGAAGACTTTACGTGGTCACTCTCCGGGGGAAATCTGGTCAAGGTATTCTCATATGGTACTTCTACCCAGGCGGCGACCAAAGCAGGAACCATGCTCACTTTGAAATGGACAAACGGTTTGGACCAGGCTGTTGAAGAAGTATACCGGAAGTAATATCCTTATGGAAAATGATGAACAAACGATCAATCAGCTCTAAAAGTAACATAAAATTTTAAAAGGAGTACTATCATGAAAAAGGTTTTAATAATTTGTGCAGTTTTTGTACTATCGGCACTGCTGATATCTCAAGCTGCCTTTGCGCAGAAGGGTTTAAAATTCGGGATGATGGGTTCAATAATTACCGGGGATAACCTGGATAGAGTCGAGACCAAAAATGGAATTGTTGCCGGGTATTTTACCCACAAGGCTTTCAGCCCCACTTTCGGAATGACAACAGAATTGCTCTACTCGCAATATGGCTATAGTCAGTTGCAGACTGACGATAATGGTGAGGATTATAGAGGTATTATATCGCTTAACTATCTGGAACTGCCGGTATTGTTCAAGCTGATCTTCGGTCCTGAAAAAAAGTTCAGGCCGAATATCTATGCCGGTCCCAGTGTCATGTACTTTATACATGGCAAAGTCGAAGTGGAAGGAGAGGATGGATCGCTGGATATTAAAGGTGAATGGATGAACAGTTTAAATTACGGTATCGCTTTTGGAGGAGGGGTTGAGATCAGCTCGTTCTTTTTTGATTTCCGGTTTTATGTTGGTCTTTCGAAGATCGGAAAAAGTGATCAAACTGCTGTTGCCCCTGACGTAAAACATTCAGCGTATTCGGTGTCAACCGGTATTATTTTCTAAACACATTGTGTGAGTTTCATTCGATTCATACACTGACATATTATCATAGAAGTAAAAAAACTTTTGGAAATATTATTGCCTAAGCTCTAAATATTGCTGAAAAAGCCGGTGGGAATGGATAGTTAAGGAAAAAAACATACGGCAAAAAAATGTTCAAAAATGGAAAATAAAAAACAATATAAATATCCCGACAGGATGGAAATATGAAAATTTCTAAAAATATTTCATTTTTTACAGGGGGAATTACAATGAAACGTTTATCCAGAATTTTTCTGGTCTTTGTACTGTGCATTCTCATTGGTGTAAATGTTCAGGCACAAAATAAATCCGTTAAAACGAAATTTAAAAAGTCTCAAAAAATTTCAGGTACGAGCCTTACAAAAACAGGTAATTTGAGTTCCGGATTGAACAAAGCTAATTTACCAGCACTAAGTAAGAAATTAAAAAATGCGAATATGCAGGGTAATCTCAGGAAAGGTTCATCCCCGGCAACCCCTCGCCTGAGTAATCTGCTTTCCCGGCTCAAGGGAAATCCTGTTCAGATAAACCGTTCACAAAAAGCTAAAAAGGAGTTAACCGGAGTAAAAATTCACAGACATGAGAAAAACGGGACACCTGTATTTTTATCAGGAAAAGGATTGAGCAAACATACACCGAAATTATCCAAAGCAGCATCCGGCTCGCAAACAGCGCTCACTTTTGTAGTTGAAAATAAAGAGATATTCCGTCTTTCTGATCCTTTTAACGAACTAAAATTTGAGAAAGAGATCTTAGAAAAAAACGGGACAAAACATGTAGAGTTTAAACAATACTATAACAATATTCCCGTCTGGGCGCATAATATTGTGTTTCATATGAAACCGGATAATCAGATCTATTCAATAAATGCACGGTATTCCCCGACACCTGAGGAGATTGATCCGGATATAATAAACACCGGTTCTTCTGAAGCGGTAAATATCTCTATAAATGACCTTTCCAGACTAAAGAAGATAGAGGATTTCAGTCCGGCTGTCAGAAAGCTTCTTGCTTATGATGGACCTGAAGTAAAAAAGTATATTTTTGTGGATATTAAGACACAGCAGCAGTATCTGGTCTGGCATGTAAACATCCGGCCGAATTTAGTCGAGAACTGGTATTATTTCATAGATGCGCAGACAGGTAAGATCATTGAAAAATATAATGCGGCGCCGTCTGATGGACCTGTAACAACTTCAGCAGTTGATCTCAACGGGGTTACGCAAACAATCGATACATATTTGTACGGGACCTCCTATTATTTGATCGATGCTTCACGTCAGATGTGGCAGAGCGGTCAAACAGATATTCTTGATGATCCTCAGGGTGTGATCTGGACCCTTGATGCACGATCCACTGATACGGGACCAATGTACTATATGGCATCTGCGGATAATGCCTGGTCTGATCCTATATCTGTTTCTGCAAATTATAATGCCGGTGTTTCTTATGATTATTACTATAATATCCTTGGCCGTAATTCATACGATGATGAAGGAAGCTCAATTTTATCAATAGTTCATATAACCGATGATGGGGAATCAATGGCTAATGCCTATTGGAACGGCCGCTTTATAGGGTATGGTGATGGCGGGGCTATTTTTAACCCGCTGTCGGGATCTTTAGATGTGGTCGCCCATGAACTGACCCATGCGGTTATTCAACATACCGTAGGTCTGGAGTATAAATTTCAATCAGGTGCACTTAATGAAGGATTTGCAGATTGGGGCGGAGCAATGATAGACAGAGACGACTGGTTAATAGGAGAAGATATTTGCGATCCGGCTTCCGGATATTTTCCTTCAGGAGCTATGCGGAATATGGAAGATCCTCACAATGGAGGAAATTCGGTTAATTACTACTGGCAGCCTGCAAATATGGATGAATTTCTAGTAAAGGATATTGAAGATGACCATGGCGGTGTTCATGGTAACAGCGGTGTAATAAACAGGGCAACTTATCTTATTGCCACTGCAATCGGGAAAGATAAACTTGAACAGATCTATTATCGCATATTATATGGGAAATATCTGAACAGCCAGGCTCAATTCATAGACATGAGATTAGCTGCGATCCAATCTGCAACGGAATTATACGGTGCCGGTTCTGCCGAGGTCACCGCAGTTAAAGATGCCTATGATGCAGTCGGCATTCTGGGGGACGAAGGGACTGAAATACCGGAAGATATTCCCGCCGTGGTGGGTGAAGAATGGATCGCTGTGATAAGTGCAGGAGCAACATTATATTCGATCAAACCGGATTGGTCTGATATTAAACAGTTAACTACTACACAGGTTAATACCGGTACCTCATGCCCAATGTCGGTTTCAGATGACGGCTCAATTATTATATTTGTCGATACAGACAATTATATCCGGTACGCCCTGACCGATGGTTCTTTAGAAAGTGTGTTAAGCACTGATGGGGATTGGTGGTCGATCGCGTTGTCTCCGGATGGGACTAAATTAGCAGCGACAACATCCTATATCGATTCATCAATTCATGTATTTGATCTGGTCAACCCGGAGAACAGCAAGACAATAAAACTATATAGCCCGACTACAAGCGGCGGACGTTCCAATACAGCAATTTATGCAGATGCGCTGGATTGGGATTTGAGCAGTGAACATATTCTATATGATGCCATGAATAGAATTCAGCAGGCAGAGGGAGATCCAATTGAATACTGGGATGTCAATGTTTTGGATGTTGAGCACGAAATTGTCTATTCAATCTTTCCTACTCTTGCAGAAGGTTACAGCATGGGTAATCCCTCATTTGCACAGACCAATGACAATGTATTCGTATTTGAGTATATAAATTTTGACCAGGAAGTTTATGAGATCTGGGCTGTTGATCTGTTTTATAGAGAAACAGGTTTAATACTGGAGAACGGCACTTCGTTAGGATTTCCTGATTATTCGACGGATGATACACGCCTGGTTTATCAATGGTACGAATCAAGCACTGAAAAGTATAAATTAAGGCAGGTACCTTTAGCCTCAAATAAAATTGAAGCGTCCGGATCCTCGGTTTCATGGGCAGACAATGCTCAATTGCCAACATGGTACGCCGTTGGAAAACGGACGGATGTTGAAGAAGAACAAATTACTTTGCCGTCAGGTTACGTTCTGGATCAGAATTATCCAAATCCGTTTAATCCTGAGACCCAGATCAGATATGAACTGCCAAAACTCTCAAAGGTTACTATAAAGATTTGTGATGTCCTTGGAAGAGAAGTCCGCATTTTAGTTAATGAGAAAGTTCCTGCCGGCCGGCATGCCGTGACCTGGGATGGAAGAAATCAGAATGGAATTAAAGTCAGTTCGGGAGTCTATCTGTATCATTTTCAGGCAGGTGATTTTCGAACAAGTAAAAAAATGGTATTATTGAAATAAAATTTGCCTCCTAAGCAAAATACAAGCTGAAAAAGCCGGTAGGATCCCGTTGGGTGTGACCGCCGGTTTTTTCTTTGAAATTTTACTTACTAAAAGAAAATCAATTACTTCATTTTTTTCGTTTCAGCTTTCGAAAACCTGCTGAAAAAACTGTCAAACAGCACTGCGGAGAAACCGTCCCCAGTGCAGTTAACGGCAGTAATGAACATATCAGGCAGCCCTCCGTAAAGAGCAACCCATGTAGTAATGAGAGTGCTTCTGACGGGCTCCTCCAGCCCAAGCATTGAAGCGAACAGTGTCGACGTCCAGAGGGCGGTTCCCATACCTGCAGGCAGCCCGGGAGCGGCAATGGTGAAAACTACGATCGCAGGCAGGGCAAAAAGCATCATGGTGAGGCTGATATCTATGCCGAAGATATAGTGCAGAATAAAGGGCGCAAATGCAATATTAATGAGTGCACTGCCGTTCATATTCGTAACAGCACCAAATGAAATGACAAAATCTGCAATTTCAGGACGGACGCCGTATTTTTTTATATTGGTGATATTTACCGGAAATGTCGCTAATGAGGAGACCGTGCCGGCAGCAAAAACGGCAGTTGGGATATAATACTGCGTCATTAAACTCTTTAAATTCCGCTTAGCTATCAATTTGATTATCACTAAAATATAAAATATAGACCATGCCGTACACAGCAGAAATGTATAAAGCGTAATTGTAAGAAAATGTTCCATGCCCAGTTTTGCACCAAATTTTACTCCAAGTGTTATCCCCAGGCAGAATATTATCGGCACCAGGATAAGCCCTAAAGTTTGTCCGGCTTTATTGATCGTTTCCTGTATTTTTGAAAGAAATGAGAATAAAAATCTGATTCTTACCGACAGTAATCCAATTATTACCGCTGCGAAAATCGCAATAAGGGGAAGTGAAGCACCGCCCTTTTCAAGAAAAACATCGAACATTTTTACTATTTCATTCAGTACTCCGGTTGCCATAGTGGAAAAAGGTATGCTGAAAACCAATGAAGATATCACTAATCCAAAAAAAGCCGCAATAGTTGAAGTGAGAACGAACCATAATATAACCGAAACGGCGAATTTACCCGCTAAACCGCGTTTAACAAGTACAGCAAACGCAGGGCTTAATGCCGCAAAGATCAGTACCGGGACAATATAGACTATAAACTTGATAAAAGCGGTGGTCCCTGATGCTACAGGTTCCAGTGTTTGAGAGAAAAATCCGCCAAGGGTAATACCCAGAACAAGCGCCAGGATCGTCCATACATATGCAGGGATGTTACGAATAAGCTTCAATTGTTTTTTTGTTATATATTGAATAAAGAGATTCTGAATTGAAACAAATATAAGAAGATGGTTTTTAAATGTCAATTGCTCAATTAGACCCTACCAGACTTCATTTTAAAAAAAAAGGATTTGTCATTGCGGGAGATCCCGAGATAAGAACGAAGTAAGTGTATTGTGGTAGCAGATTCCGACGCTTCCAGACTGTGTGAAAACAGAAGAAATCAAGCGCAAAGGTGTCATTGCGAAGGAGTTCCGATCCCGCGAAGAGGGAGAGGAACGTATGAAGCAATCTCATAATTTATTTAATAACAATACTTTAGCGGGCAGATTGCTTCGTTGCTTCGCGCCTCGCAATGACACTTAATGTCCTATACTTTTATTAAACTAAGCGTTTTTACACAGTCTGCAAGTTCGGAATGACAAATCGTGCGTTTTCTCCTTTTTGTCAACCCATATGGTAACTGCAGGATATTTATGTCTTTGATTTCTAATGTAAAAAAATTATCCAACAGGTTGGTTTTGAGTAACAAAGGTTACACTGACTGTGTAACGAGTTACCCAAAAATGAAAGATCTCTTTTTTAATTTTCAGGCTTCTAAAATATAACAATATTATAAGATCAATATTATCAAGCATTTAAACATATCATTAAAAACATAATAAAATATCTGGCACTGAAGTTGCTTAACATATTAACAAGTAATTCACAAAAAAATTAAGGAGCAATAAGTATGAAAAAAACCGCAACACAAATTTTCATTGTCCTTTCCTGTCTGCTTTTAATCTTTTCTCCCTTATTAAGGGCACAGGAGAAACATGTATTAACCTGGGATGATGCAATTAAGATTGCATTGAAAAGCAGCTACACTGTAAAGTCCTACAATCTTCAGAAAGAATCAAGTGAACAGTCCTTTAATTACTGGAAAGCGCAGTTTAAACCAAAACTGAATTTCGAACTGAACGCACCAAGATGGTCGGAAAACGTGGTACCGATTGCGCGGGCAGATGGACTCCCTGTTTATAATTCAACCGGATCATTCAGAACAGGGGGAAATCTTAATTTTCAATATATCCTTCCTACAGGAGGTAATCTTTATCTCTCAAGCGCAATGTATAAAGACAACCTGAAGACTGTATTAGCTATGAGTGACTATGAAGAATTGAAAGAGGATAGAGCCCAGACAAGCCTGACCCTTGGATTTGAACAGGATATCTTTACAAGAAATGAACTTAACGAAAGTCTGAAAGAAGCACAATTTGCTTACGAAAAGTTCCTTAACCGTTACACCAGGGGCGAGATGGACATTATTTACAGTGTAACATTTAATTTTTACCAGTTGTACAGGGCTACCAGACAGGTTGAAATTGCATCAGAAAAACTGAAAAATTCCGAAGAAGCCTACAGGATCGCAAAATTAAAGAGTGAAACAGGCAGGATCCCTGAAGGTGAATTATTAACTTCTGATATCCAGATGGAAAATGACAAATCCGACCTTTCCGATAAAGAAGGCAATCTTCAAAGCCTGAAAGACTCTTTCAAGCAGCTCATCGGACTGCCGCTGGAGGATGATATCAGCATAGTTACCAACCTGCAATATGAGACCTTCGAGATAGATGATAGTAAAGCAACAGAAGAAGCCCTCAAGAACAGGCGTGAGCTGGATGAAGCAAAACTCGATATACAGCTGCAGGAAATTGAAGTGGACAGGGCAAAGAGAGTAAAAGAATTTAAGGGAAAAATTTCCGGGTATTATGATATTGTAAACCTTACTTGACCGCATTTCAGGTGTAAGTACTCTCGGAACCGGGACAACCCGGGAATTGATTAAGTCTTCCATAAATAATTTCAAAGACCGGCCTCCTAACAGGGGAATAACATTATCTTTTTCATATCCCATCATGGACTGGGGACGCGGGTCCGCAAGAGTACAGCAGCATGAGGCTACGCTGCGAGACAGGGAGCTTTTCCTTGAAAATCAAAAACTTGATATTATCAGGGAGGTCAGAGACCTTGTACGAAGTGTACGTGAATCTCTTAACCGTCTCAAAATTCAGGAAAAAAACCAGGCGACAGCCCAGCGAAGTTACAGGATCAGCCAGATGAGGTATGAGAACGGTGATATTACCGGTCAGGAACTCGGCATCGAACAGGGGAGGCT
>JBHPGK010000150.1:0-8949 GCA_042570605.1 Candidatus Zhuqueibacterota bacterium | reverse complement strand
GATATTACAATCGTGATGGGAACAAAGGATTCATCTCTAAAAGCATCGATGGCGGAGTAGAAAGATTCAACCTTTATAAAACAACAAATAGCGGAGAATCCTGGTCATTGATTTCCAATACTCCTAATGACATATTTTCAATTGGTATTGATAAGAATGATCCGGACAACCTGTATGTAGGGAGCTATGGATATATTTATAAAAGTACAGATGGCGGTGTGTCGTGGAAGAGCAAAAGAATAAGTACGGAAAACTGCCGCTGTTTAGGCATAAAAGTGAATCCCAATAATTCAGATGTGATTTATGGGTATGGTTATTACTATTCATCCAGCAGCGGTTACAATATCTGTTTTTACAAAAGTGAAGATGCGGGAGAAAACTGGACTGTTACACCGGTTAAAACAAGCACTGATTATTTACGGTCCGACAAGAATTATTGGGCTGTTGATAAAACCGATTATAATACAATTTACATTGCAGCTTATTATAGCAGCTCCGGATATTATCCGTTTCTATTTCGAAGCACAGATGCTGGAGAAACATGGGAAGATTTAAGTATTAATATAACAATTTCACCTAATTTCTATATTAGCTGTTTAGATGTGGATAAAAACAGGAATATTATCCTGAATGCCTGGGGAAAAGGCATTTACAAAAGTTCTGATTATGGTAATACCTGGTCAAGAATCTCGTCTTCACGAAGATATTTGTATTCTATAAAAAGTTATAGTGATAATCCGGATATTCTTGTTGGAGGATACGATAATTCTTTATATACAAGCAATGATGGTGGCTTTACGTGGAATTATAACGCCAACCTGAAAGGCTCATTTTATTCTATTATAATTAACTCAGAAGATAAATACTATGCCGGAAATTCCAGCGCTGTTTTTAAAACGACTGATGGCGGAAATATCTGGAATAGATCGGCATCCGGAATGTATACAACAAATATTCACGCAATTGCCGTTTCAAAAAGTAATCCCGACATTATCTACGCAGGTATAAATAATGATGGAATATTTAAATCTACCGACCGGGGAACAAACTGGGTAAAAGTTATGAATTTACCGGACATTTCCTCAATAGTGGTTGATGAGAATTCTCCCGACATTGTATATGCGGTCGAGGATGGTTGAGGCACAAGATTTATATATAAAACCACAGATGGTGGTTCAAATTGGGAACAAGTACATTCAGCATGTTATATGTACAGGATTGTTTCAAAAAGTAATAATGTATTTATAGTTTACCGGCACGGTACAACCAGTGTTCCAACTATTGCAGTAAGTAAGAACAGCGGAAGTACCTGGAGTGATTATTCAATTGCAGAATACAAGGGAAATCCCAATTCTGTTGCAGTTGATCCACAAAATAATTCAGTATTATTTGCAGGTGGATATTACAATCGTGATGGGAACAAAGGATTCATCTCTAAAAGCATCGATGGCGGTTCAACATGGACTACGGTTTATGAATTGGCACCTAATATGGATATATATTCTATTAGCATCGATCCCTCCAATACAAATAATGTATATTTCGGTGCAAAAAATGGAATATTTAAAAGTACAAACGGCGGCCAGAGCTGGAAAAAAATTCATTCCGACTATTGCAGGGCAATTTCTATTTCGGATAACGGTATTATTTACGGTGCATGTTACGGCAAAGTAGTTTGTTCAAATGATGGAGGTGATACGTGGATTACTTATAACAACGGAATGTCTGCATGGCCGAATAGAAACAGTTTAACAATTGATAACACGAACAATATCTTATATGTCGGAACTGATTGCCAAGGTATTTTGTCATTAAATTTAACAATAACCGGCATTCCGGAAAATGAGATAAACACTCCGCGTAAATATAAATTATCTCAGAATTACCCAAATCCATTCAATTCCGGAACAGTTATCAGATACTATATTCGAAAAAGTTCAAAAATAGATTTATCAATCTACAATTCTTTAGGACAAAAAATCAGAACTTTAGTTAATGCAGAATCCCCCCCGGGAGAATTTCAGGTAAACTGGAATGGCACCGATGACAATGGCAACTCAATTCCCTCAGGAGTCTATTTTTACAGGATAAATGCCGGCAGGTTCAGTGATACTAAAAAAACAGTACTAATCAAGTAGATCAGAAAACCGACACGAATTAATAATTGGTTTTTTAGAGGATTCCTTTTTATATTGATATTCGAAATTAATAATACCTTCGGAAGAATTTATGTTTAAGAAAATATCCAAAATTTTTCTTCTTCTATATTTAGTCCTGTTGTTTTTTCAGTGCGGTATGCAGGTCTACATGCTGGATAAACCTGTAAATGACCCGATTATGTTCGCCCGCGATAACCAGAACTCCGACCTTGACAAGGTCGAGGACGGTGGTTACAGCGGGACTATCGGGGCCTGCCCTACCTGAGTACAGTAATTCCTTCCGTGTGAAGAAAAAAAAATCCCAACTCAAAAGTATCTGCCTGAGGCAGATCCGCCTCAGGCGGAAAATTTCAAAACTCAGAAACTGGTGAAGTCACTCTAAATATCTACAAGCTTGATGCTGTCATTCCCTTGTAAAAGGGAATCCATGAGGGGAGGAGTATAATAGCAATAGATTCCCGATTTCTCGGGAATGACACTTAACCTTTTCTTTTTTTCGAAAAAAAAGAAACTTGTAATTTAAATCAGGTAAGTAATAAAAAGCAGAAATCTGCTCCATAAATGCCAAAAGCCCGGCAGAGCCGGGCTAATGGTGGAGTTTTACTATGTTTAAAAACTACCTAAAAACCGCATTTGTAATATAATATATAATTTTGGAGAGTGCAAGAAAAAAATGCAATTTTAAGTACAAAAGGCAATTTTTTCAAAAAAACTGAATAAATCAGGCTGGATTTATACGGGAAAACAGTACTTATGCCCTGTTTTTTATACGGGGAACTCCATAAGCCGGTCATAAATAAATTCAGAAATAGTACTGTCAATTTCCAGGCTGTCATCTTTAAACCTTTCCGCGATTTCATTCCTGTTAAAAATCCCGTCCTTTACGAGGATCGGAGTGGCCTTTGCCTGACCGGGTCTGTCTTCCCCCTGATCCACTTGTTCATGAAGAAATCCGGAATCCTTCTTCCATGTCAGTGCCCGTTCATATCCACTCAAATCATAACACAATTGAAACTCTAATATTTCATCAGCATCGCCAAACCATACGATCAGGTCAAAAAATTCATCGTGAAACCAGCGCCGGAACGGTTCGCCTTCCACCTGCCTGACATTTTTTAACTCTGATAACATATTATCCTATAAACATATTTTATCATTCCGGTTTAATCGTGTTGACCTTAAATATACAAAAAATATCCTGAAATAAAAGGATATTTCAGCAATAAATCTCTTATTTACATTCTTGCCTTTAAGGCAAAATTTCATTAGATTAATGCGGTAAAAATGCATTCTTTGTAATAGACAATAATTTTATGATCAAATATTTTATAAAAAATCCGGTATTTTATTTCCTTTTAGTGATTTTAATTATTCCTGTAAAATCCAATGCACAAGGTCTCTTCTTTTCAACGCGTGTAAAAACCGAATACCAGTATACAGACTACCTTGAATATAAATACCCGGATCCTATCTATTTTGAATATCCTGATGTGCAGTACACACAGCTCAGCCCGTACATATCTGATTTTCCCGAGCACAGATTCCTTGTAAGAGTAATACAGAATTTCGATTACAGGACTGCCCTTACGTTAAGATACCAGTACTCCGACCTCGATATTGGCTCACGTCAGAACATGTACGGCATGATCTTTAACCGGAATTTAACTGACGAATTCGGAATTACTGTCGGATCGCAATTCACAGATGTGAAGGGAGAACTCTCCGGCTGGAGTTATGATCTCGGGTGTAGATATAATTTTGCAGGATTTACGATGATCAATCCCTCTTTTTCATATTATAACAATAAAGATATCTCCTCAGAAGGGAACAAGTCATCTGCTTATTCTTTTTCAATGCTGATAAGGCAGACCCTGAATGAGGTTACTGCCCTGCAGCTAAAATATCTTTATTTTCATTCAAAAGGAGATATATCGACATTTGACTCAAATACATTGGTACTCTGGTTCAGCAGATATTTCTATACCGAGACAGCTCTTCATCTCAGTCTGCGGTACCACTGGAATTCCGAGGACATTAAAAGTTATGCTCCGGGACTGGAAATTGTCCAGTATCTGAACTGGGCTTCAACCCTGCGGTTAATGTACAGGTATTACAGGAACGGTTCAGGTTTTGAAAATAGTACTGCAGCAGAAACGGATTCATTTACTTCACATTCGATTTCCGCTGTAATTGAATACCTGGTGAAAAAGAACCTGACCTTATCGGCAAAATACAGGTTTTATACAAGTAACAGCGATATTAAAATGAACACATACCTTTTAGGACTGGAACGCCTGTTTTGATAAATAAATTAATTGACAAATTGTGTAAAATTTCGTCTATTAATATAATGCGTGTTATTAAATATGTTCTGTTATTATCACTGTTAATATATCAGGTGAACTGCGGAGATAAACCAAGCAGTCCACCGACGACCGAGTACGGTTCATTGAAAATTACTGCTGTACACGATAGTACGGAAACTGAATCAGTTAATATCGAGCTTGATGACATCAGCATGGGAACGATGGATAATCCCTGTATACTGAACGAAATTGAAGTTGGAACTCACAGAATATTTGCCTCGTATAACCAGTTAAATTCAAAATCCGAGCTGATCACGGTTGAAAAAGATAAACAAACAGAAGTGACTCTCAACCTGTATGATTATTCTCCATATGAGGGATTTCTTGCACCTGATTTTATTTTCCGGGATACGGACGGTGACACAATTCAGCTAAAGGAGTTAAAAGGTAAAACTGTTCTGTTCTTTTTAATGGATTATACATGAGGTACCTGCCTCGAGGTGGAGATCCCATCTGTGCAGAATGATATAATTCCAAACATCGATTTGGAAAAGGTTGCAGTAATTGGTTTAATACTTGGTATAAATGATGAAACCTGGCTAGACTATTATAAAACCGAGAAAGGGATCACGTTCCCGCTCTTTATGATGGAAGCAAATTTTTATCCTGACTATGAAGTCGGCACTATTTTCGGTAAGTATTCGCCAAACTACTTTATTATAGATAGAAACGGGATAATTCAAAAACGTTATGATTCATTATATGGAATTTCCAGTCAGATATTAGCAGACCTGGAAACGGTTGTTAACGGATTACAGTAAAGGAGTTTAGGACATGAGAAAATCTTTTTTATCTTTAGTTTTAATATTTGTATTTTGTTTTATTTCAATTAATGCTTTTTCACCGGTATTGGAATTGAAAAAAGGTACAAAAGCCCCTGATTTCACTTTAAAAACTCTCGCTGGGGACGAAGTTAAATTATCGGATTTTACCGGAAAAGTGGTGATCCTGCATTTCTGGAAAACCAATTGAGGCACGTGTCATGCGGAGTTTCCGCATCTCGTAAAAGTTTTTGAGAATTATGATTCAGCTAAAGTACAGCTTCTGTCTATAAACTCGATCGACAGACCCGAAAGGATCAAAGCAGACATTGAAGGAGAAGATTTTAAATACCCGGTTCTTATCGGCAGGGAATCAGGAATTTCAAAGGATTTTAAAATAACAGTTCTGCCGTATCTGTATATCATAGATGAAAAAGGAATAATACATACTGCAAAGATATTCATGCAGTACAAGGAGATCAAAGAGGCACTGGATTCAATCTTATTAACTGAAGAATAAAATTATGGTTTTAAAATTAATCAAAATACTGCTGCTGATAATATTCCTTATTGTATTAATTGCGGGGATACAAGCTGACCAGCTAATCTTCAACCGAATTGAAGCAGGAACTTTGTGACTTGAATGCATAGGGGTCGGATGAGCCTCAAGAGATGGACTTTACACAGATGGCGCCGGATCACGCAGATCGGGTTCGGTATATTTTTTACAAACGGGTGGATTCCCGTTATCTGGACCAAAACGTTATATAACGGTCCGCTGCGGAGCGTATGTGTTCCTGCTCTGAACTGTCATTCCTGTCCCACCGCTACGATGGCATGCCCCATAGGGATGCTGCAGCATTATATCGGTATTCATATGATCCCCTATTTTGTTCTGGGATTTCTTGGCGCAGTTGGGCTGATATTCGGCAGGGCGGCATGCGGGTGGCTCTGCCCGTTCGGCTTGATACAGGACTGGATGTATAAGATCAAGTCCGTAAAATACAGGATCCCGGATTTCCTTGCACATTTCAGGTACGTATTTCTCGGTGTTTTTGTGGTTCTGCTCCCCTACCTGACCGACACTCACTGGTTCTCTAAACTGTGCCCATGGGGCGGACTGCAGGCGGCAATTCCCTGGGCATTATGGAATCCTCTTAACCCGATGACAGAAATGCCGACCATTCCAGACGGAGCGGTCGCTGAATGGTTCTTGGTGAAAATGGCGATCCTTGCGGTATTCCTTGTGCTTTTTGTTTTTACCGCCCGTCCATTCTGCAGAACAATGTGCCCGCTCGGACTGATATATGCTTGGTTCAACAGGTTCAGCCTGCTGAAGATCGAAGTTGCAGAAAAATGCAACGAGTGCAACCTCTGCGGCCCGAAATGCACCGTTGACCTTGTTGCTTACGAAAGCGCAAACAACACCAACTGCATAAAATGCCTTGAATGCGTTGACACCTGCAGCAGAACAGCCGTTAAGGTCGGTTTCAATTTCAAAAATGTAAAACTCCCCTTCGCTACTTCACCAAAGAATAAATAATTGCATATTTATTGAAGAGAAATAGACGACATTTACAAATGTCGTCTTTCCCGGAAAACTCATTGTTTAAAGCGGACAATTTGAATTATCCGCTTTTTGACAAAACACCGCAAATGTCATTTCTGTCTTTTATTCCCTGAGGGGCGTTTCATGATACCCCGAGTAATACGGGACACGCGCCCCTACAACACAATTTCTTAACTCCTAACTCTTAATTCTTAATTCTTAATTTTCCTCTCTGCGTCTCTGTAAAAAATATTATTTTTCCCTTGACATCGCATTAAATTATTTATTAACTTCGATAAAGTTCAAAATAATCTAATTTTTGTTATTATGAACAAAAGTAGAATTTTGAGAAAAATAATTTCCATAATAATAATTCTACTCATCGCCGGTGCTGCCCTGCCCCAGTCCGTAAAATGGATCAACGGTACGTTTGAGGTAGCAAAAGCCCTCGCTAAAGCAGAAAATAAACTCATATTGTTTTACATATACGAGGACAAGGGCTGAAGCTGCGATCCAAACAAACTGCTGGAGCAGCAGTTCTTCAACGACGGGAAATATGCGTCCTATATAAATAAGAATTTTATCCCCTATAAGGTCGGCTATAAACCTGATACCAAATCGTTCCTTCGGAAATTCTTCCCTATTAAAGTTTATACACCCGCAGTACTTGTTCTAAGAAATGACGGTTCCGAAATTGACAGGCTGATCAGTTATTACAAAGACCCTGTTAAATACAGGGAAAGCCTGGATAATATTTTAACCGGGAAGGAATATATCGGCAATTACGAAAAAAAATATTCCGATGAACCGGATAACCTTGAAGCAGTTTACCGCCTTGCAGTGGAATATTACAGAAAGCTGAGGTTTACCGAATCAGTAAAACTGTTCAAAAAGATCATCGACAATCCCGGCATATCAAAAGGTATTAATATATCCGTTTTGGGCAGTAAGACCAAAGTGAATATATACGACAGCTCAAACGGGCTTTATAACAGTATAAATGGCATACTTGAGAAAGGTGGAGTAAACTGAGTGGATTAAAATCCAAGTAAAAAATCAAAATGTAAAGATCAAAATCACAAAGCAAAATTCAAAATGTTCTTTAAAGAAATATAGTAAAACTTAAAAGATCTTGATTCCTGTCTCCCTGGGTGTGGCTCAACTCGTTCTTTAAATCGAATGAAGACCGGAATTGTCATTTCGAACGTAGTGAGAAATCTAAATACGCCTTTTTATATCCTGTCACGAAGTGATCACTTTGTGAAAACAAGTTCCCCGAGAAATCGGGACGCAGCAGGATGACAGTTTTGAAGTTGGGAAACACGCACCTCCGCAGGAATAACAGATCCAAGCTCTTTGCCATTATTTTTTGTGTCATTCCCGTGAAAACGGGAATCCAGGAGGGTGTGGATAGGTTTCTCTCTTGGCAAACCGAGATTGAAATATAAAAATATAAACAAGCAATATTTAATTTAACATAAAAGGGAACCATGAAAAGATTTTTCTCCCTTGCAGTAATTCTCCTGTTATTAAGCACTGCTTTCCCGCAGGAAGTTAACTGGTTCAAAGGGACGTTTGATGAAGCAAAAATCAAAGCGGGAAACGAGGGCAAACAGATCCTTATCGAATTCTTTACGAAAGGCGGCTGAAGCAGTGAATTATGCAAACTGCTGGACGAGCAGTTCTTCAAAAATCCGGAATATGCAGGTTTTATCAACAAAAACTTCATCCCCATTCAAGCGCAGTTGAAAACTGAAAAAGGTGACGGTCTTCATAAAATGTATTTCAAATCTCCTTCAAATCCCACTATTTTAATTGTAAATTCCGAAGGTAAAGAAATTGATATGATTCGCAAATATGACAAAAATCCGGGAAAATATAAAGAACGGATTGAAAAAATTTTAAGAGGTGAAGATACCATTAGATCATTTAGAGAAAGACTTGAATCAAATCCTGATGATCTTTTAGCATTGTACGAACTTGCTCAGAGATATTACAAAATGTTTGAAAGAGAAAAGACTAATGAAATGTATATAGAAATTACAAAAAAACCTGATATAGCAAAACAGATTGAAATCACTTTACCAAATACAATTGGAAAGGTAAATCTATAT
>JBHPGK010000149.1:0-9062 GCA_042570605.1 Candidatus Zhuqueibacterota bacterium | reverse complement strand
ACGCACTACAGCTCAGATACCGATAGATGTTTATGACAAGTTTATTGAAAAATTCAATCCGGTCAAATTCGATGCAAAGGAATGGGTAAAAATGGCAAAAGATGCAGGTATGAAATATATTGTTATCACTTCAAAACATCATGACGGATTCTGCCTGTTTGATTCAAAATATACTGATTTTGATGTAATGTCAACACCCTTTAAGAGGGATATATTAAAAGAACTTTCCGATGCCTGCAGGAAAGAGGGGATAAAGATGTGCTGGTATCATTCCATAATGGACTGGCATCATCCGGATTATCTTCCCCGAAGAGGGTGGGAGACCGACCGTTCCACCGAAGGCGCAGATCTGGACAGGTACATAGAACATATGAAAAACCAGTTAAGAGAACTTGTAAAAAATTACGGCGGGATCGGTGTATTGTGGTTCGACGGTGAATGGGAAAATACATGGACACATGAATACGGAAAAGACCTTTATAATTATGTGCGAAGTATGCAGCCGGACATTATAATAAATAACCGTGTGGATGTAGGGCGGTCTGGTATGCAGGGACTTACAAAAGAAGGAGAATATACCGGTGATTTCGGGACACCTGAACAGGAAATACCTCCGACAGGTTTACCTGGAGTGGACTGGGAAACCTGCATGACGATGAACAATCACTGGGGATATAATAAGAATGATAATAACTGGAAATCAAGTGAAGACCTTATCAGGAAACTGGCAGATATTGCTTCAAAAGGAGGTAATTTCCTTCTTAATGTTGGTCCCACATCCGAAGGTTTGTTCCCGCAGCCCAGTATAGACCGTCTCCGTAATATGGGTACCTGGATGAAAGTAAACGGAGAATCGATATACGGGACAAAGGCAAGCCCTTTTAAAGAACTGGACTGGGGAAGGTGCACGCAGAAAGAAATTGAAGGAGGTACACGTCTGTACCTGCATGTTTTCGAATGGCCTGAAAACGGAAAACTTGTAGTACCCGGTATTTTCAATAATGCAAAAAAAGCATACTTACTTTCTGACAAAAACATGAAAAGTCTTCAGGTCAATCGTAATGAAGATGCTCTTGTAATATCTGTGCCTGATAAAGCTCCGGATCTAATTAATGCTGTTATTGTGCTTGATATTGCCGGAAAAACAGATATAAATGATCCTCCCAGAATAACTGCAGAACAAAACATATTTATCGAAAAGATCGATATAACTGTAAAATCCGGACGTGAGAACATTCAAATTCGCTATACTCTTGATGGAAGTATTCCGGGTGTGAGTTCACCACTAATTAAAGGACCTGTAACAATAACAAAAACTACTACAATGTCTGCACGGTGTTTCAGAGACGGAAAACCAGTCAGCGGAAGTGTCAAGGCAGTTTTTACTAAAGTCAAACCGGAACCTGCAGCGAAAGTAAATAATGTTAAAACCGGTTTGAAAACGAGAGCTTATAAGGGAGATTGGGATATATTGCCGGATTTCGATAATTTAACACCGGTTTTGACCGGAGAAGTATTGTATTTCGATATTTCGGCAAAAAAAGGAGATGAACACTATGGATTTGTATTTGAAGGATTGATAAAAGTGGGAAAAGACGGTGTATATTCATTCTTTACCGATTCTGATGACGGAAGCAGGCTTTATATTGGTGATAAACTGTTGGTTGATAATGACGGTCTGCACGGTATGCAGGAAGAGGAAGGTGTAATAGCCCTCGCAAAAGGTTTGCATACGATTAAAGTCACGTTTTTTGAAAAGACAGGTGGAGATGATCTGAAGGTCTACTATAAGGGTGCGGGCATAGAAAAACAGGAAATACCCGGAAAAGTGCTTTTTCATAAAGAATAACTTTTGGAAATAAAATGAAAAATAGAAAATTAAAGCAGCATTTAGTTCTATATTTATACTTTTCAGCTTTTTTAATTTGCTTTATATTATCATGTTCAGAAGGTAATAATAAAATACCTCTTTATGATAACATCAAGTTAAAACTCATGTATTTGCAGCCTGCTGATAAATGGACTAAAGCTCTTCCTGTCGGCAACGGGAGAATAGGAGCAATGGTATTCGGGAGAGTCAATAAAGAGAGGATCCAGGTTAATGAAGAGAGTCTCTGGGCAGGCAGCAGGATAAACAATAACAATCCGGAAGCCTTAAAAAGCCTTCCTGTAATTCAGAAATTGCTCCTTGAAGAGAAAAACAGCCAAGCTCAGGAACTGGTAGCAAAAACTTTCTTAGGCACCCCTCCCCGTATTCGTTCTTATCAGACTGCCGGAGATATCTTTATCGAAGCTGACAGCAGCGCAGTTGCTGAAAATTATAAAAGAGAACTGCTGCTTGAATCCGGTATTTGCAGGATAAGTTATGAATTAAATTCAGTGAAATTTATACGAGAGGTGTTCGCATCAGCCCCAGATAATATTATTGTTGTCTATCTGGCTTCGGAAAAACCGGGTTCTATCAATGCTTCGGTATCATTACGCAGAGATAAGGATGCGGAAGTTTTTGTCGAAAATAATCAACTGGTAATGAAAGGTCAGATAGCTGATGAACCTGATGAACTGCGTGGTCCGGAAGGTGAACATATGAAATTTGCTTCAAGACTTACCGTATTGAATGACGGCGGCGAAGTTACAGGTAAAGACAATAAAATCTTTCTCAAGGATGTTAATTCATCAATTCTTATATATACTGCAGCTACCGATTATAATCTGAGCATCCTTAATTTTGACCGTTCAATAGACCCGGATAAAATCTGCTCAGAGATAATTGAAAAAGCCCGCAGGAAAACTTATTCTGAACTTAAAACCAGACATATTAATGACCACAGGAAGCTTTTTAACAGGGTTAAACTGGATCTGGGTCAGGATGAATATAGTGACCTGCCGACAGACAAAAGACTCGAGGCACTCAGGGCAGGACAGGAAGATCAGGCTCTGATTGCGCTATATTTTCAGTACGGCAGGTATCTTTTAATGGGCAGTTCAAGATTCCCGGGGAGGCTCCCTGCAAATCTGCAGGGTATCTGGAATGAGCATTTTAATGCCCCGTGGAACTCTGATTTTCACACAAATATAAATCTTCAGATGAACTACTGGCCTGCTGAGGTTTGTAATCTGCCTGAAACGGTTATTCCTCTTACGGATTTTTTTGATAAGTTGAGAGTCCCGGGAAGGATTACTGCAAAAGAAATGTACGGAGCCCGTGGATGGACAATGCACCATCTGACTGACGTTTTCGGCAGAACCGGTGTAGCTGATGGTCCCTGGGGTGTAACACCATTAAACGGACCCTGGATGACGTTTCCGCTCTGGAGACACTTTGAATTTACCGGTGATGAAGATTATTTAAAAGAAAAAGCATATCCGGTCATGAAAGAGTCTGCCCTTTTCATCCTGGATTTTTTAATTGAGGACAATGAAGGAAATCTGGTTACAGCACCTTCTCATTCACCTGAAAACCTGTTTATATTACCAAATGGGGAACGGTCAACTCTTACATATGCGGCAACTATCGATCTGCAGATCATCAGTGCATTATTTGAAAATTGTATAAAAGCTTCAGAAATACTCGGTATTGATCAGGATTTCAGAGAAGAATTGAGTGCAGTATTAAAGAAATTACCCCCGGTAAAAATCGGCAAAGACGGTACAATTCAGGAATGGATAAAGGATTATAAAGAAGGAGCCCCGGGACACAGGCATATGTCACATCTTGCAGGGCTTCATCCGGCAAATCAGATCACGCCGGCAACTCCGGAACTATTCGAAGCCGCCAAAAAAACAATTGAAAAGCGGCTGTCTCATGGTGGGGGTCATACAGGCTGGAGCAGGGCATGGATAGTCAATTTCTATGCACGCCTGCTGGATGGTGATAAAGCCTATGAGAATATTTCAGGACTTCTCCGGAAATCCACATTACCGAATCTTTTTGATGATCACCCTCCTTTCCAGATCGACGGGAATTTTGGAGGTACTGCCGGTATTGCTGAAATGCTTGTGCAGTCACATACAGGGGAAATTCACCTGCTGCCGGCACTGCCTTCCGCATGGAAAGAGGGAAGCATTAATGGGATTTGTGCGAGAGGAGGTTTTGTTCTGGATATTTCCTGGGATGAAGGCAATTTGACAGGTGTAAATATATTTTCAAAGCTTGGTAAAGATTGCAGAATCAGGTATGGAAATCATGTAAAAGCATTGAAAACTGAAAAAGGCAAAAGTATTATTTTAGACCGGAATTTACAATAAAAATGTTTTTATCCAAAGACTGTTTGTGCACCTGATCCGGCATTCTCAAGTATGCAGAAAATTTTACTGTATTTTTTAATGATAATGTTGTAAAATAAAGTCTATGTGTATATTAAAAAGACATTCAAAAAATCCAATTTTAACACGTCTAAATATTCCTGATATCCAGCCTGATCTTGTTGACGTGACTTCCGTTTTTAATCCCGGAGCGGTTAAATTCAAAAACAGGTATCTGCTGATGTTGAGGGTACAGAACAGGGGAAGGGAAACATACTCCCTTATGGCTGAAAGTAAAAACGGCGTTAATTTTGAGGTAGAGAACAAGATCATTAATTTTAATGGTATTGAGACTGTAAAGGAAAAGATTTATCACTGCTACGATCCGCGGATCACCAAAATTGACGGCATCTATTATATCATGTTTGCAATGGATATGGATAATAAATGCCGTCTGGGTCTGGCAAAAACCGAAGATTTTAAATCCTTTGAATTTATCGGGATCGTATCTGAAAATGATAACCGCAACGGTGTACTTTTCCCTGAAAAAGTGGGCGGTAAATATCTTCGTTTAGACAGACCTAATGTTGTACAGGTGGCAGACGGACCTTCAACCGGGAATTCCATAGTACTTTCTGAATCTGATGACCTTTTAAACTGGAGACAGGTGGATGTTGTAATATCCGGGCGCCTGCATTACTGGGACGAACTGATAGGTGCGGGACCTCCTCCCATAAAAACACGAGAAGGATGGCTGCAGATATATCACGGAATAGCACTTCACCTGGCAAGTATATTCATTTACCAGGCTGGAGTTATGCTCTTAGATCTGAAAAATCCTGCAAAAGTTATCAGCAGGTGTCCTTATAATATATTAGAACCGAGAGAACTTTATGAGCTTACAGGTCAGGTCCCGAATGTTGTTTTTCCAAGTGGTGTAATAGTTGAGGATTTTGACGCGGAAGGATTTGCCGAACCTGAAAGTAAAGTGCTGGTCTATTATGGTGCTGCAGATACTTCGGTCTGCCTGGCAACCTCAACAGTTAAAACTTTGATCGAACAGGCTTTGACCGGTTCAAAATGAAAAATTTTCTTTTAAATGCAAAAGGAGATATTCAATGTATAGAAAGTATTTGCTTGTATTATTTTTGGCTTTAATAAGTTGTTCCGGCAGCGACCGGGATATTGCCCAAAAGGAGCCGGGATCTGAAAAAATAAGCGTATTTCCTGAACCAAAACTTCCCTTTGCACCTAAATCCTATATTTGCGGCAGGGTTTCCGGTGATATAGATATAGACGGAAAATTACTTGAAAGCTCGTGGCAGAATGCTCCATGGACAGATTATTTTGTCGATATAGAGGGTTCTCTGAAACCTGAACCAAGGTTTAAAACACGGGCAAAGATGCTGTGGGATGATAAATATTTTTATGTTGCTGCAGAGATTGAAGAGCCTGATGTGTGGGCAACATTAGTAAAGCGTGATACCATAATATTTTATGATAATGATTTTGAGGTTTTTATAGATCCCGACGGTGATACTCATCAATATTATGAGTTGGAAGTGAATGCTTTTGCAACAGAGTGGGACCTGTTTCTTAGCCGCCCCTACAGGGACAGGGGAAAGGCTATTTTCTTCTGGGATATCGGTGGCTTGAAGACCAGGGTATCAGTTAATGGTACTATCAATAAACCCGGAGATAAGGACAGAGGATGGACTGTCGAGATCGCATTTCCATGGGATGTGCTTAAAGAGTGCGCACCGGAAGGAAGACCGCCAAAACCGGGAGAGCAGTGGCGCGTGAATTTCTCGCGTGTAGAGTGGAAAACGGAAGTTAAAGATGGCGTGTATCAAAAAGTAATAAATACTGAAACTGGGAAACCATTCCCTGAAGATAACTGGGTATGGTCTCCGCAGGGTATTATTAATATGCATTACCCGGAGATGTGGGGATTTGTTCAGTTCTCTGACAAGAAGGCGGGCGAAGGGACGGATTCATTCATTATGAAACAGGAAGAAAATGCAAAATGGCTTTTAAGACAGATATATTACAGGGAACATACTAATTATAGAAAAACAGGTAACTATACGGACAACATAAAGATAATGGAATTAGATAATGTAATGGTTGAAGGATATTCATGGCCTCCGGAAATTAAATATACATGGGATAATTTTGAAGCGAGGATTTCCGATCTGAATACAAAAAATATTTGGACTATTGATAAATACGGACTGGTTTTGAAAAAAGAGCGGTAAAAAAAATAATATATTTTGCATTTATCAGAAACTGGATTCCCGTTTTCACGGGAATGACACGAGATGAGTAAAGATAAAAAAATAGGAGATTTCATTACTTCTGGGTGTGCGGCAGCGTATTTCTAAGAAAAAAAATAATAGTCTGTCATTACGAGGGAGTCCAGTCCCGGTTTACCGGGATTGGAACGACCGTCGTAATCTCCTACCATCTTACAAAAAAGCCATATTGCAGTGAGATTGCTTCGTTTCCCGCTATGCGGGATTCCTCGTCAACCTGAGGCAGATCCGCCTCTGGCGGACAATGACAGTTCTGATTCATTTCTTTATTTTGGAGGATAAAAAATTTGAGTCTGTCTCTGCTTGACTGGTCAATTGTTTTACTAACTCTTGCGCTTATGATATACGGAGTAGTTTTCAGTAAGAGGTTCATGAAAAGTGTTGCAGATTTTCTTGCAGCGAGCAGGACAGCCGGAAGGTATATCATCAGCGTTTCGATGGGTATGGCAATGCTGGGAGCGATTAGCGTTGTCGGTGAATTTGAAATGTTCTACAAATCAGGATTCTGCCTGAGATGGTGGGAACTTTCAATGGCGATAGCAATTCTTTTCGTCACCGTTTCCGGATGGGTGTTTTACAGGTTCCGTCAGACAAGGGCTTTAACTCTGGCACAGTTCTTTGAAACAAGATACAGCAGGAATTTCAGGGTCTTTGCCGGACTGCTCGCTTTCATTTCAGGGATAATAAACTTCGGTATTTTCCCGTCTGTAGGAGCAAGGTTTTTTATTTATTACACCGGTCTTCCTTTAAGTATTCCATTTCTGGGTATCGAAATTTCAACTTATGTAATAATGATGATAATCTTATTATTAATTGCACTCTTTTTCGTTTTTGCCGGCGGTCAGATAGCTGTGATCATAGCTGATTTTATACAGGGTGTTTTTTCGAACGCTGTTTTTGTAATAATGATAATCTTTTTTTTAATAACCATAAACTGGACTCAAATAACTGAAGCACTTACTTCTGCCCCGGCAGACGCCTCTTTAATAAATCCTTTTAAAACAAGCCAGGTCGAGGATTTTAATTTCTGGTATTTTCTTATTGGACTTATCGGTTTTGTATATAATACAATGTCCTGGCAGGGGACACAGGCTTATAACGCATCAGCAAAAAGTGCCCATGAGTCCAAGATGGCGCAGGTCCTTGGGAACTGGAGAAATTATCCCAGGTATCTTTTTCTGATGTTCATACCTGTTATTGCGATAACTATCATGAATCATCCTGATTTTTCCGGGTATGCAGATAAGGTGAACGGGATACTGGATACTGTCGGCTCTTCAGAATCACAAAGTCAGCTCCGTGTGCCTCTTGTACTCCGTTTTCTGCTTCCGGCAGGTCTTCTGGGAGCATTTGCAGCGGTAATGCTTGCAGCTTTTATAAGCACTCATGATACTTACCTGCACTCATGGGGAAGCATTTTTATCCAGGATATAATAATGCCGTTCAGGAAAAAGCCATTTACACCGAAACAGCACATCAGAGTTCTGAGATGGTCTATTGTCGGTGTTGCTGTATTCGTTTTCTTTTTCAGCCTGCTGTTCAAACAGTCTCAGCATATATACCTCTTCTTTGCTATTACGGGAGCAATATTTGTAGGCGGGTCCGGCTCAGTTATTATAGGCGGTCTGTACTGGAAACACGGCACTACAGCCGCTGCATGGTCTGCTATGCTAACCGGGTCTTCGATCTCTGTTGCCGGTATAATTCTGCATCAGGTCTACGACAATTTCCCAATAAACGGGCAGTGGTTCTGGGGAATTTCCATGGTAGGGGCTGCTCTTGTTTATGTTCTGGTATCACTATTGGGCAAACGGAAAATATTTAATCTCGATAAAATGCTTCATAAAGGGGAATATGCAATTGAAGGTGAAATGAAAGTGATAAATGCTGTGCCTTCAAAGGGTTGGAGAATGCTCGGTATGGGCAGGGAATTTACTATTGGAGATAAAGTAATTTATATTTCCACTTATGTCTGGATCTTTATATGGACTGTAGTTTTTGCTGTGGGGACCATTTATAATCTTACACATGATGTTAGTGATTCGTCATGGATGTTTTACTGGAAGTATTATGTGATTATCTTCGTTGTTGTCTCAGCATTTGTTGTAGTCTGGTTCACTATAGGCGGAATAATTGATATGAAATCGATGTTCAAGCAGCTTTCGGTTATGAAACGTGATGATAAAGATACCGGATTCTTGAGGGAAGAGTAGATTAAATTATTCAGTCAGGTACTAAGAAATATCATTAGTATCAAATAAATTCAGAAGATTGTACAAGTAATATCTAGTTTTAATATAACTTATTTGGATCCTATTGAATATAAGCCATTACTGTCCGTTTAATTTTAATATTGAGATTCTTCGCTGCGCTCAGAATGACGATCGTACGCAAATTGTGAGCGTCATTCTGCCTGCCCCCCGAGGACTCGGGGTGGAACGTAACGAAGTGAAGTGAAGAATCTCATTATTTCCGCCCGAGGCGGATCTACCTCTGGTAGAC
>JBHPGK010000148.1:0-9068 GCA_042570605.1 Candidatus Zhuqueibacterota bacterium | reverse complement strand
AACTTTTTAGGATAAGGAGGATTTTTTTCTTGACTTTTATTCTTATAGATGCGAGTAGCGGAGCGACGTAGCAATCTCACTATTCGAAGTAATTACTAAATTCTCTATATAAATATTCTTACCTTATCAGCCAGTCTGAATACAGCTCAGGCCTTCTGTCCTTCAGATAATACTTCCTTGCATTGGAATTACCCACTTCGTCCAGATCGATCTCTGCATATAATATTTCATCCTCTAAAGCTTTTGCCTGTTTTATGATCCTGCCGTCCGGTGCAGTAACAAAAGACTTGCCTTCGAACGTTATCGTGTCTTCTTTGCCTACCCTGTTGCACAATGCGACAAAATAACCGTTCAAAAAGCTTGCCGCCTGTATCTCAGCCTCATAAACTCCGGGTTGAAACTCATTAACGCCGTTTGCCTGCGGAATTACGACGAGTTCGGCACCCTGCAGAGCAAGACCGCGCATATACTCAGGGAAATGCCTGTCGTAGCATATTGCCACACCGATCTTTCCAATTGACGTATTATATACCATCTTATTGTGTTTATCTGCCGGCGCATAATATGAGGATTCATGAAAACAGGGAGCTTCAATTATATGTACCATTCTGGTAATTCCTAAAATTGAGCCGTCTGTATCGATCACAGGAGAAGAATCATATGTTTTATTACCCTTTTTCTCAAAAAGATTCAATACGGTAACAACTTTATACTTCTTTGCCAGGTCAGAAAAGATTTCCGTAGTTTTACCGGGGATTTTTTCTGCAAGGTACATAATGTTAGGTTCAGCCGGGAATTGGGGATAAAAGAACGAAAATGCAAGTTCGGCATATGCAATTAACTCAGCTCCGCTTTCTGCAGCCTTTTTGTATGCCGTTACACCTCTTTCTGTGTTTGAATTAACATCTTTTGTGGCTTGCTGCTGAATAAGCGCAATTTTTATTTTCCTTGACATTTGAATTTCTCCTGCATTTTGATTTTATTTATGCTAAACAATATTTATTGATATTTATGAAACAATTTAAATTAATTATAGATATTTTCCAATTATCTTCTTAAATTTTTCAAGGAAAGTATTTATGTCGTACAGACTCATGTAACATTATACTATATAACATGATAATCATTATTATTAAAGTACAGCATTAATATTATGGAAAACTATTATTACTTTCAAAACATCAAAGTTTTCTATCATTACAAAAATGTGACAGATAAAACCATACTGTTTCTTCATGGGCTCGGTGATAACAGTGATACTTTCAGATATGTTCTCGAAAAAAGTCTGTTCAAAAATTACTCTATTTTACTTGTAGACCTCATTGGATTTGGCAGAAGCGATAAACCGGACAATTTTACTTATGAACTAAATATTCAGGCGGAAATGCTGCAAGAACTAATTAAACGCTTAAATATAGATGAATTGATCTTGATCGGGCACAGTTTCGGCGGAACACTTGGGATTTTATTATCCGAATTGTTACAGCCAAAGGTAAATATATTCTTTAATTGTGAAGGAGTACTGACTGAACGCGACCTCACATGGAGCAGGAGCATTTTTTCAAAAAATTTTGATGAGTTTAAAAATACCGGTTTTGAGCTGTTTAAACAGAAAGTAAAGTCATCCGCTGAAAAATATCCGTCTAATATTGTCTATCTGGAACGTCTGAAGTATGCAGTTGCCGAATCAATTTACTATTCGACAAAAAGCATGACAGAGCTTATAAAGCAGAAAAACCTGTTTGATAGATTTTTGAACCTCGAATGTCCAAAATACTATATAATGGGTGAGAACACTCATAAAAGGCATAACCTTACTGAAAAAATGCTGAAGAAAACCGATGTGCAGCTGGAATATATCTCATCAAGCGGTCATTTTATGGTTCTGGACAATCCTGAGGAATTTTATGCAAAAATAAAAAAAATACTGGATGAGTTGTAGTCTTAAGAAAACCGTTCTTCAATTATTCTCAAAAATCTTCTTTTATATATTAGATCGTAAGTTTCATCTTTATCCGGAAAGATTTTGAGTATCTGTCTTTTTGTAATATATAATAGATCGAATGCTTCATCAATAGTTAAATTCTCCTGGTAAAGCCTTGAACAGGTCAGGTCTGCCAGGAATTTTACAAATTTAATATTCCTGTTCTCCAATTGAATTAATTCGCTTTTTTTCATAAAATGATTTACTTTTTGCTTTATCTTTTATTAATTTAATTAGAAATAATCCAAAAACACATAAAAATCAATATTATAGCTATTGCCTGTACGGTGGTGGCATCCGGCTGCAAAACCTGAATAGTGTTTAGAGAATGGATTTGATGGATTTATTCTGATAATCCATTCATAAACCGGAGAAAAACAACTTGATATAAAACAAAAACTTTTAGAAATTATAACATTCCGGCTTTTATCCGTTTTTGATGTTCTACCGAGGTTAATATGATTGATATAGAAAAAAACATAGAAACACAACTTAATAAAATAAATGCAAGCAAACCCACTCTAATATTTCCGGAAGCTTTTGACCCGAGGGTAGTTGAAGCAGGATTCAAACTCGTAGATTATGCTAATGTTATTTTTGTTGCATCAGAAGATCAGATAAGGAGAATTGTAAAAAACATATTACCTGAATACGAAATGAAGATGGAATACTTAATGTTCTCAATCAGATGTGTTGATCTGGCTAAAGAAAAATTGAAAGAAGAATTTGCAAAGGATTTTTCTGAATTAAGTAAAGGGAAAAAATGGGAATTGGATATTGAGCAGGCATTAGAATATATGGATAACAGGATAATGTTTGCTATCATGGCTGTAAGGATGGGATATGCCGACGCTGTACTCGGAGGAATTGCCTCAACATCAAAGGACTTCTTCAGTCCCTGTTTGAGGATACTTGAGAAAGAGGGAACAGTCTTCGAAACAGCTATATTCTGCCTGCCGGATAATTATCCTGAATCCGTATTTTCAAACAATATCGCAGTGTTCGCCGATGTAGCTGTAAATACCGAAATGAATGCACAAAAACTTGCCGATATTACAATTGGGAGCTGTGAAATTGCCAGGGACCTAATCCCTGAAGACATTTTACCGGCTATCAATGCTGCAGTACTTTCATATTCAACAAAGGGTTCGGGAGAAGGGGAATCGGTTGATATTTTGCGTGAAGCGGATATTCTGATCAAGGAAAAACTCAAAAAATTTGAGAATTCAAATTCAAATTACAATACCATTAAGGTTGAAACTGAGGTGCAGATCAGTGTTGCTCTTTCTGAGCGGGCAGCAAAAAGTAAATTAAAAAGTGCGTATTCGGATGATTCTGCTGCAGGCAGGGCAAATGTTCTGATTGCTCCCAACCTTGACATGGGCAACTTCTTCTATCATTTCTTTGCAACAAATTATCCTGAATCAAAGAAAATTTTAATGGTAGGGGGGATAAAAAATCAGGCACTCGATTTTTCAAGAAGTTCAACTGTAGATGATATAGTTTTAACAGGAAAAGCTTTAATATTAAGAATAGTTAAAGATGAAAGATATACAGGTACAAAAATCGAGCACTTTTTTAAGCGTATCAAAACTCTTGCTATAAACCCCGGTTCCACGTCAACTAAAATTGCAGTATATGACGGTAAAAGAGAAATATTTACCGAGAACATTTATCATCCGACCGATGAACTGGGTAAGTTTACAAGAATTGCCGACCAGAAAAAATTCAGGAAAAATATGATACTGGAAATGTTGAAAAAGAAAAATATTAATATAAACGACTTTTCAGCAATTGTCGGAAGGGGAGGCGTATTAAGGCCCATCGAGGGCGGTACGTATAAAGTTAATAAAAAAATGCTTGATGACCTGTCTTCACCTGAGATCAAGGAACATGCTTCAAATCTTGGCGCTCTGATTGCGTTCGAGATCGCAAATAAAATAAAGGTCGATGCGTATATTGCCGATCCGGTGGTTGTAGATGAAATGGTTCCTATTGCAAGAATTACAGGAATCAGGAAATTCAACAGATTAAGCATATGGCATGCTTTGAACCAGAAAGCCTGCGCAAAAAGGTACGCCAGAGAAACTGGAAAAAGGTATGAAGACCTGAACCTGATTGTTGTACATATGGGAGGTGGTATCAGTATCGGTTCTCATAAACACGGAAAGGTAGTTGATGTTAATAATGCACTTGACGGTGAAGGTCCTTTTACACCCGAAAGAAGCGGGACACTTCCGGTGGGACAATTGATAGACCTGTGTTTTTCCGGAGAGGTTTCTAAAGAAGAATTGAAACTGCTTAATAAAGGAAAAGGAGGATTGATCTCCCATCTTGGAACATCGAGTTTAATTGAAGTTGAGGAACGGATCGATGAAGGGGATGAAAACGCAAAACTGATCTTTGAAGCACTGTGTTATCAAATTGCTAAATTCACATCATATTCTCTTCCAATCTTCTCGGAAGAAAAAGTTCACTGTATAATATTTACAGGGGGCATGGCGAAATCAGAAAGGTTAATCGGGAAATTAAAATCCTACCTGAGTTTCACAAATATTCCTTTTATAGTATATAAGGGTGAAAACGAAATGGAAGCATTAAGAGACAGCCTGCTGGCAGTACTTACAAAAAAAGAAGAAGCAAAAAATTATTGATAAAAAAAAGTATAACATATCGCTTAAATTATTTCATTTAATAAACACATTATCTTTAGTGATCTCCACCTCTACAAATTCATACGGAGGTTCTGCTGCTTTAGAAATAAAGGTATACTCAGAAAAGATCGACTGCATCCTTTTTAATTCTTTTTCAAATTTTTCCGAATCCTTTTGATTGACCAGATATTTACCGGATAATATAAGATTATTTGTTACAAGCCGGTCAATTTTCAAGTCCTTTGCAATTTTTAATAAAGGACCGTTTATTTGAGATACAAGGTATTTCGTTTTTATATCAGATATTTTTTCCCTGAGTTGTGCAGGATTGACAGGAGAATAATTACCGCCCAGTTCTGCTTCAAGCGGTGGTTTTTTAAAGACCTTCAAGTCATACTGGAACCTTTTATTTACTTTTTTGAGATTACTCAATAATTCTTCATAAAATTTAAATAAAATCCCTTTTCCGATTTTCTCACCGATAATTGTATTAAATCTGAAAGGAAGGATGTTAAAATTATTATCATAATATCTGATTATATTCTCATGTATTTTAAGGTTCTCATCGGATTTATCGAAAAACGAATATTTTGTCACGCTTACCGCTGCATAAAGATCATTATTATATATATGAAATACTTTTTGACTTCCAAGACCGGTAATTCCGGTTGTTTTACAATTTTTGTTTCCCATGAACATGCAGTAAAAATATAATCTCATCTTACATTAAATTTAGAGGTTAATGGTAAATTTATCAATGATTATTATTAGAAATTTGATTTGAAGAAATCTTTAATAGGAAATTAAAAAAAAATGCTGTTGAAATAAATAGAAATGTCAGTTAAATTACGCTTAATAATGATCTGACAATGAAAATCACTCCTAACATTTCCATTGAAGAACCGGTAAGGCTTGTTCCGGAGTTTTTTATTTATTAATGGATTATGGTATTATTTTTTTACTTTCACTTTTTCTAATCGTCTATATTATAACAAGGGCAGTCTAAAATATCTTTTAAAATATTTTATAATTCAGTAGGAGGAAAAATGAGAAAAATATTTTGCATTAATGTGATTATTTTGTTGTTTCTGGTTTTATCATGCGGTGGATATTATACTTATGAAATGTTTAAAAGTGAAGGAGAATATCAGCTTGTAAAGCATGAAGCTCTAAAAAATCCTGCTTGGACAGAGACCTCTAAGATATCTGAACCGGGACATGAAGTGGTTGTCGTAGAGCTTGAATGTGAAATACAGGGTGCCGAATCCGGAGAAATATCAATTAATAATGTAGTTGTAAAACAGGCGTTGATAAAACAATTTTCGACAATTGAAAAGATCAATAAGGCTGTATTGGATTTGGGAACTAATTATGAACCGCAATTTCTCAGAAGTTATGAAAAAACAGAATTGCCTGAGAAAGTAGCGGGAAGACTTGACAAGATAGCGTCAATTTTCAGAGTATATTACTTTAAAAAAGTGAAACAGAATTAAGATATTAATTAGTTTAAATTGAGTTAGATAAACCGGAAATCTCTTCTTTATATTTTAATAGAATTTCTTCGACTTTGTTTTCATCAGTCTGCGAAAATATTTCAACTTTTATTGCAGTATTGTCAGGAATACCCTTTAAATACCAGGCAATATGTTTTCTCATTTCCAATAATCCGTAATATTTACCTTTTTTCTCTATAGACAGCTTAAATTGCCTGAGGCAGGTATCTATCTTTTCATCATATCCTGGTTCGGGCAGCGGTTCACCGTATTTTAAATAATGCTTTATTTCGCTGAATATCCATGGATTGCCCAAAGCACCTCTACCGATCATAATATGGTCGCACCCCGTGGCTCTGTACATTTGCTCAGCAGATTTGCCGTCAAGAATATCACCGTTTCCAATAACAGGTATATTTATGTTATCTTTGACTTCTTTTATTAAATCCCAGTTAGCTTCTCCTTTAAACATCATTTTCTGTGTCCGCGGATGTACCGTAATAGCAGATATCCCAGTCTCTTCCAGTAATTTGGCAAGTTCGACACATACAATATTATTTTCATCCCATCCGCTTCTTATTTTCGCCGTAACGGGTATATCAACTTCATTAACAACTGCATCGGCAATCTCTTTTGCTTTTTTTAAGTCACGTAATAATGCTGAGCCTGAACCTCTCTTGACCACTTTTGGCACAGGACACCCTAAATTGATATCTATAAAATCAGGTTTGAATTTGAGGATCTTCTTTGATGCTTGTGCCATAATCTTCGGAGAATTTCCGAAAATTTGAACACCAAACGGTCTTTCTTCTTCATGAAAAAACAGTAAACGCAGAGTTTTTGTGTTTTCCCTTGTCAGGCCGTCCGCACTAATCATCTCCGAGAGAGTAGCATCAGCACCAAATTCCTTACATATTGCCCTGAATGAATAACTGGTTATTCCCGCTAATGGGGCAAGAAATATTTTTTTATCACCGTTTCGGAACATAAACCAAATTCTATTTAATGAGATAGTTACTAACAATTTAAATACAGTAATAATGTTATTCAAGAAATAAATATGTATTGCCTGAAAGGAAGCAGCGGCGTTATAAACAGATCAAGAGACATTCCACCATATTTATTTTAAAAGAAACCCCGCCCTGCGGGGGTAAGGCGGGGACATAAGAGCGCGCAAAATTTAATTTGGCGGGACGCCCTTATGGATAAAAAATAATGGTACAAAGTTTTAGTAATAATGTCAAGAATAAAGTTAATTTAAAAAAAATGATTGCTGTTTTAATGACCTATGAAAAAACATGCCTTAAACATTTGATATTATTAGCCTTTAGGGATGCAGTTGAATTATTTCATTGATGATAGGGGAGTGCAGGGGATATGTCTTTAAGTTTTTGTCTGCAACTATTTGTTAATTATAGAATCGTATCATTAACACAAAAAAAACATTGATAAAATGTCCCAATATTTATATAATATAAACAATGAATATTAATCTCCGATAAACGCAAGGGGGGGCATATTATGAAAAAATATTTAATAATTTCCGGATTAATTGTAATGTTTTTAGTTTCTTCATGTTCTACGGGTAAAATGACTCAAACGGACCAGGAAATAATAGCATCGATAAAAGCGATTGAAAAAGAGCTTCAGAATGTAAAAAAAGAAGTTACCTCTGCCAAAAAGCAGGACGAGCCTGACCCAAGAGAAAAAATCTATAGAAGCATTAAAAACAGACCGCGTAATATGGATATAAAATTAAAACACTCTCCGCCAATTTCACAGGGAGGCACCGGAACGTGCTGGTGTTTTTCAACGACTGCGTTCCTTGAGTCAGAACTTGTAAGAAGAGGAAAAGGCTATTGGGACTTATCTGAAATGTTTACAGTTTATTATGAATATATTGAAAAAAGCACAAGATTTATTGAAACTAAGGGTGAACAGCGTTTTGGCGAGGGCGGTCTCAGTCATGACGTAATACATGTTATGAGAAAATATGGAGCTGTCAGGGAGACCGATTATGACGGAAGGATGGATAAAAACATCACACATAATCACAGAGCGTTATTCAATGAAATAATGCAGGTTATAAATGGTGCTAAGGAATACAATGTCTGGAATAAAGAAGAAATTCTGGGAAAAATAAGAACCGTATTGAATAAGCATCTCGGAGAGCCTCCGAAGAGTATTAATGTTAACGGAAAAGATGTTAATCCTGTCGAATTTGTTAATAATGTACTCGAAATACCGTTTGATGATTATATAGAAATTACATCTTATTCATATATGCCGTTCTTTAAACAGGGAAAACTTAAAATTGCAGACAACTGGATGCAGAATGATAAATACTATAATGTTCCCTTAAATGATTTTATGGAACAATTTAAATATTCTATTGAAAATGGATATACTAATGCTATTGATTATGATGTGTCCGAGCTCGGGAACTTAAACAACTTTGGATATTATGTTGTACCTGAAGAAGAGACCCAACCTGAGGATGTAAACCAGGAAACAAGAGAAAAAATGTATGAAAGCGGTAAAACCAGAGATGAACATCTGGTCCAGATCATGGGCTATAAAGGCGGTAAAGACTATGACTGGTATCTGGTCAGGGATTCAGCCGGTGCATTCAGAAGCCCTTATCGCGGATATGCATTTATGAGAGATGATTATGTTAAATTAAAAGTACTTGCATACATGATCCATAAAGATGCATTGATGGATAAAATAAAGAGCAGGTTTTAAGAAGTCACATTTCATCAGAATATTGCAATTATAAAGGATTGAAAATAAAGCAATAATGTTGTCTGTCAAGTCGTTTTAAGTACTGTCATTGCGAGGAGCGGAGCGACGAAGCAATCTCACTGTTCGGAGATGAGTGCTATAAGATTCTTCCTAAATAATACTAAGGTTCAGTAATCTTACAATAATTACTGA
>JBHPGK010000147.1:0-9102 GCA_042570605.1 Candidatus Zhuqueibacterota bacterium | reverse complement strand
GAATTGCTGCATTATTTAATACCAAGGTCAGAACAGGTGTCAAAGGCAGAAAAACATTGGAAAATCATATTAAAATTATAAAAGACAAGCTGAATGAAAAATACGATTCCTCAAAATTAATACTTTTCCACTGCGTTTCCATGGGGGAATATGAGCAGGCAAGACCGCTTGTGAAGATCATTAAAAGAGAATTTCCTGAATATGCAATGGGGATTTCATTTTTTTCACCGACAGGAATGGAATTTTATAAGCCCATTAAAGAAATTGACTTTGTCTGCTATTCGCCTGTTGATAAATACAAAAAATGTATGAATTACTTTGAAATACTGAAACCGGATGTCCTTGTGATAGTAAAACATGATATCTGGCCTAATATGATAAAAGCTGCTTCGGATCTGAAGATCAAGCTTATAATGATAGATGCTGCACTTCCTCAGCATTCAAAAAGACTTTCATTTATTGTGAAAAAATTTTATGCATATATTTATTCCCTTTTCGATTATATATTTCCCATTTCTGAAAATGATGAGGAAAGAATCAAAGATATTGGATCTGATATTAAAAAAAGTATAGTTGCAGGTGATACAAGGTTTGACCAGGTTGTAGAAAGGGGATTGAAAGCAAGAGAAAATAGAGGGAAAAAAATATTTACGGATAACTTTAATGATATATTGATCCTGGGGAGCGTATGGAGATCTGATACCGACAATATTTTTCAGGGATTTTTAAAGATCCTGGCAGATTTTCCCCATGCGGGAGCAATTATTGTCCCTCATGAACCTGAGGAGAGTTATCTGGCATCGATTGAAGAAGAGTTGAAAAAAAATGGTCTGCATTTTGACAGATATACTCATCTGGACAAAGATAAGAAGACTAAAAAAAGAATAATTCTGGTAGACACAGTTGGAGTTTTGGCAGAATTGTATATATATGCGGATATAGCATTCGTGGGCGGTTCTTTTGTACCGGGTGTACATAATGTTATGGAACCGGGAATTATGGGAATACCTGTGCTGTTTGGACCTAAGCATGAGAACTCATTTGAAGCGATACAATTAGCTGAACTGGGGGGTGGATTTGTCGTTGAAAATAATGATGAATTTTATGATAAAACAAGTATGATATTAAATAACAGTAATATTCTTGAAAAGATGGGCGGCATTGCTGAAGAGTACGTGAGCAGGAACATTGGCGCCGCTGAAAGGATCTACGAGAATATAAAAGGAATACTTTAGAAAATGAAAATAACCTGGATTCCTGCCTTCGCAGGAATGACGGTCTCTGATGTTTTGTCCATATCTATTAAGTGTCATTACGATCCCGGTTTACCGGGAGAAGCAATCTCACTGCTAAGAGGTTTTTTTGTGGATCAACTCTTTATTGAGGAAGCAAAAGCCCGAAACTGTCATTCCGTCCCGAGTACTCGGGATCGGAATCTCCTGATTGGGTATTATTAGACCCTGAAACAAGTTCAGGGTGACATTTTCAAAGTGTTGTATCATTCCAGCGAAGGCTGGAATCCAGTTCTTTTAAATAGGTATTTTTAACATTAACAGGAAACACTAACTTAAAACATGAAAGTTAAATACCCTAAATATTTACAGATAGAAACCACGATCCTCTGCAACGGGAACTGCACGTTCTGCCTGCAGTCAGAGGTCGACCGCGACCCGAAATACATGGAGGACGACGTTTTCCGCAAGATAGTCGATGAATCCAGAGACTGCGGGATTGTATACAGACCCTTCCTGCAGAATGAACCTTTCAGTGATAAAAGAATAGTCGATTTTGTAAAATATATCAAAGAAGATAAAACAGCTATTGTCGAACTTAATTCTAATGGTGCGCTGTTAAATGAAGAACTTTCTGAGAGGATAATAGTATCCGGACTTGATCTGATAAAATTCAGTGTTGACGGTTTCAGCCAGGAATCTTATAAAAGTTCGGGCAGGGGATTTAATTATAAGAAGGTTATGAACAATGTGCTGCAATTTGCAGAAATCCGTAATAAGCTCAAACCGGGATTGAAGATATATGTCAGAATGATAGACCTGCAGGAAAACAAAAATGAACAGGCAGATTTTCTTAAATTCTGGGAGCAGTATGTTGATTTTTCTCAGATTGTTCCTTTATACTCCTGGCCCTGGACAGGACAGGACGGATGTGTTCCGAAACCCTGTCCAAAAATAAGAGAGGAGATATTTTTCTGTACTAACGGTAATGCAGTGCTCTGCTGCTGGGACTATGCCGAAAGAGGAGTGATCGGAAACATCAAAGATCAGACCATCGAAGAAATATGGTCCGGTGAAAAAAACAGGAAGTACAGGGAACTGCTTAATGAAGGGAAACGCTCCGAAATACACCTCTGCTCTAAATGTGACGGCTATTTGAATTATGATTTTTCAGATTGGGAAGGGTATTGATTTTTTTAAACGTAAAATACTACCACAAAGGCACCAAGACACGAAGAAAAAGATTACTTATAATGGTAAAGACGCCGCCACCGCATGCGCGTAGCGTCCCGCCAACGGCGGTGGCGGCGTCTCTATATTAAATGTTACTTCGTGGTAGGAGATTGCCACGTCGCTACGCTCCTCGCAATGACATATGAAAAAAAAGGACAGAGAAATGTCTGTCCTTTTTGATAAAAAACTTTGCGGGCTCTGCGGCTCTGCGAGAGGTTCTTTTTATCCCGTCACCATCGGGACGGTCATTCCTCCGTCAAGCATAAAGTGAACTTTTGCATCAGGTCCTTTTTCCTTAAGCGCTTCATTAACTGCTTCCTGAATGGAATTGAAGGGACGAATGAATATTTTTTTAAGCAGTTCAGGTTCAAGATTGGTAACTGCCCAGGTTTGTGCCCAGAGACCGATCTCAGCCATCTTGGCGGCTTTATGCCATCCGACCACAAATTCCTTTTCGATTTTCTTCAGCACTGCTGCAGGTGAATCGCACGAACTTAAAAGATCAACAAATGATGCATGACCGACACCGCTCCGGCAGGTGGATGTTAAGATAAGAATTCCGCCTTCTTTTAATGCTAATTTCCCGTTATCGATACCCTTTTGAGACTGGTAAAGGTCGATATCTCCCGGAAACTTAACCGATGAAACAACGATATCAGCTTTTTCCTTAATTTTAACTACAAAAACGTCATGGGATTTGTTAATAGCGGCATCAAACGATTCGAACAGGTCACCCGCAGTAGCGGCATAAATTTTATGATCTTTATCCAGAACCGTCTGAATTGAAAATACTTCTTTTTTGACAGTTCCGAGCGCATCTATCATGTCTTCATGAACCGGATTTCCTTCCAATGCCAGTGATTTTGCTTCATGTTTTAAAGCCAGTTTGTGATTCTGTTCAATGGTCTTAAATGAAGCGATCCCGGGAAGGAATGCCTTTCTGCCCCCTGTGAAACCTCCGAAATAATGAGGTTCGACTGATCCAATAATAACGATTTTATGGGCATCAACACCAAGCTTATTAACATACATCTCGGTACCGTTCTTGGATTTTCCAAGATATACCATATCTTTTTCTGCTTTAGCGTCATGAGAAAAGATGCGGTCTTTGAAAACATCATAATATTTCCCGAATATCTGTACATATTCTTCGTCTGTCGGGGCGCGATGTATACCGGTCGCTACAATGAATTTAACATTAAAGTCTTTTATATCATCATATATAATATCAAGGACTTTTGCAGTAGGAGTAGGGCGTGTAGCATCATTGACAATAAAAAGAACATCTTTCGAGTCGGACAGAAATTCTTTTAATGTTTTTGATTTGATCGGATTATTTACAGCATTTTTAATTGTAACAATTTCATCGCCTATAGGGACTTCGTTTGGTTCGATTATCTCCCCAACATTATTGTCGTTAACTTCGACATCTACTTTTTCTTTTCCATATGATACTTTAATAATCATAATTCAGCATAAACCTCATATTTTATTATTGTTTGGTTTATATTATCTTTTTTAAACAGCCTGCATATCTTTGACCGGTCCAAGCTCTTTGATCTCTGCCAAAAAATCTTTACGGACTTGCGTGAATTTCGCGGTATCGGCTTTATCCACCCAGTCCAGTTTTAATCTTTTCGGATCGATTCCAAACTGTTTTAGCGTATTTTTCAGGAGTAAAACTCTCCTTCTGATCTTATAATTGCCGTCATGTTCACATTCCCCGGGAGGACAGCTTGCGATAAGGACGCCCCATGCGCCTTTATTGAATGCTTCCACAACAAGTTCCGGTGCAAGCCTGCCTGCACACGCACTGATAATTACTTCATTGTCCTTCGTTTCCTTCCCATTTTCAATTTCTGCATACTGAAGTCCCGGATAACTTGACCAGTTGCATAAAAATATTATTGCTTTTGGATCCATAATTATTCTCCTATTAGAAAACTTTCGATTTTATCAAGCATTTCATGTTTTGTGACCTCATAACCTTCTTTAAGGTAGGCTGCGCCGGATGGACAGGCAGCTACACAGCACCCGCAGCTCTGGCATTTGGCTTTATCAACAACGACCTCCTTTTTCTCTTTGTCCAGAGATTTGGCTTCATGCTTACATACGGATATACATACACCGCACCTGCTGCATAGGTCATGGTTCACCTTGGAAGTGGTACCCTGGCAGTCGTATCCTGCTTCAATGAAATCCAGCCTTGCATCTGTGAGCAGGTCGGTTATCTCGACTTTAGCGGAGCAGCTGTTGTCGCATCTCTTGCACATGAAACATTCGAACATTTTCTCGGCTATGAAATCGTCAGGTTCCAGATCTCCCTGGAGCATGTTGAAAAGCAAAATAAGTTTACCCCTGGTAGAGTCGGTTTCCCATCCGGAGACTTTGAACAGGTGACAATGCTCATAGCAGTACCCGCATCTGATGCAGACGTTTAATTTATGTTTCCATTTTTCTAAATTTTTGAATTCCATGGTTTCCCTCCATTATTGTTCGACGTTATACCTTAGAGGTGTTGCGGTTACCCAATCATCCGGTGCATCCTGCATTTTCCCCGGATTAAGAATGTTATTGGGGTCTAATGCTTTTTTGATCGCTTTCATTACCCATAACGAGTCTTTCTTTTCTATTTTGAAAGCCGGTGCTTTTGATAACCCGATCCCGTGCTCAGCAGAAGTTGTTCCGCCGACTGACCGTACAAATTCATATAATTCAGCCACTGCTTTTCTGGCATCATTCCACTGTTCTTTCTGGGTAGGCTGCATTAATATCTTTGTATGCATACATCCTGATCCGCAGTGACCGTATGCAGTCATGATCACGTTATTGCGAGCGGCTATTTCATGGATTTTCCTTGCTGTTTCTGCCATTTTTGAGTATGGTACAGCCATATCATCAGCCAGGGAAGTACATGCTAATGCTTCCTTGTATTTTGATAATGCCGGGAACAGTTTTTTCCTACCGGAAAAGATCCTGGTACGTTCTTTTAGATCATAGCTGGCTTCAATTCCGAATCCGCCGTGTTTTTTACATATCTCGGTCATTTTTTCAATTTCTATATCGATACCTTCTTTACCCATTCCGTCAGCTTCAAACAGTAATATGGCTTCCACATCAGGAAGACCCAGACCTAAGGCTTTATTTACAGCAGTAATGGCTACGTTATCCATAAGTTCCAATACAGAAGGCAGACAGCCGGTACCCATAATCTCAGATATTGCGTCTCCCGCTTCTTCCAGTTTATTGAAATTAGATACAGCCATACATCTGAATTTCGGGAGCGGAACTGTTTTCATAGATGCTTCAACAATGACCCCCAGAGTTCCTTCAGATCCTACCATAAGCCTGTCTAACTGATAACCGGTTGCTTCAACTCTTGTAGTTGCTCCAAGGTTTACCAGTTCGCCGTTAGCCATAACGACTTTCATTCCAAGCAGTGAATCACGGGTTGCACCATATTTGACTGAACGCACGCCGCTGGCATTATTTGCTATTTCGCCTCCGATTGTCGCAACCCTGCTTGAAGCAGGAGTAGGCGGGTAAAATATTCCGTAAGGTTTAAGAGCTTTGTTCAGATCGTCGTCAATAACGCCCGCTTCCATAACAACTATCGTATCTTCGGGACTTATGCGCTTAATTTTATTCATTCCTTTCATGTCGAGTACAATTCCGCCTTTTACAGGCACAGCCTGTCCCGACATGCCGGAACCGGAACCTCTTGCAACAACAGGGATCCCTTCTTTATTGGCATATCTGATAACTTCCTGTACCTGCTCATTAAGTTTTGGTTTGACAACTGCCCAGGCGGGTGATCCGTGAACGGAGGAATCTGCACCATATACATACCGGAACGCATTGTTGTCCTGCGCATTTTTTTCTCCGACTATTTTTTTAAGTTTATTTATATCTACTTTCATTACAAACCCCCTCGGTGTTACCTGGTAATAGTTTTAATGATTTCTTTTTGTGAATTGTACAAATTAACTTCCAATGGCATTTTTCCGGAAATATTATGCGTTGCACAGGCAAAACACGGGTCATAGGCTCTGAATGCCATCTCGATCATATTCAGTAGTTTATCCGAAACTTCACCGTTCTTAATTAAAGATTTGGCAGCCTTATCGATCGACATCGTAATTGCAGCAGCATTGTTTACCGTGGCGACTATTAAATTGGCTTCGGTAATAATGCCTCTGTCATCAGTTTTGTAATGATGGAAAAGCGTGCCTCTCGGCGCCTCGACAACGCCAAAACCTTCATCAGGTGTTGCTGTAGGGATATTCCTGACATCTTTTGAAGTTAACAGAGGATCATCTGCAAGTTCTTTTATCCGTTCAGCCGCATACAATACTTCGACCAGGCGTGCCCAGTGAAAAGCAAGAGTATTATGTACAGGTTTTCCGCCTAAGACGTCATACATTTTATCATGCTCTTTCTGTGCCTTTGGTGTCGCCATACCGTCTGAAGCGTTTAACCTTGCCAGAGGAGCAACTCTGAATACACCGCTGTCCTTACCGTCAACAAATCCTTTCCATCCGATGTCTTTCAGATACAGGAATTTGATATAACTCCAGGGCTCAACGCGCTCTTCTATAACAGACAGGTATTCATCTGCGGTGAATTTTTTATATTCTTTGCCGTCGGGAGTAACAACCCTGATCTTTCCATCGTAAAAGTTGACCTTGTTGTTATCATCCACGAGTCCCATATAATAGGTCTCATGCTTATAGATATCGCCTGCAATGAGGTCAACATATTCTTTGTTCTTTAGTACAATATCATCAAATGCTTTTAAAGCAAATTCTGCAAATTCAACAGCGAATTTTGCAGCATCCTGAGCAGTTTTGCGGTTCTCTTCAGTAAGCGGTTTTGAAACACCGCCGGGAAGTCCGCAGACAGGATGAATAACCTTTCCGCCGATCATCGTGATAATGTCACGGCAAGTTTTCCTGATGTCAATAACTTTTTTACCTATTTCGAGCCCGACTTTTCCAATAACCCCCAGAATGTTTCTTTCAGCAGCAGGGGCATCGAGTCCAACGATAAATTCCGGACCGCCGAGGAAAAAGAAATGGAGTAAATGGTCTTCAACCATAAATGCATTATACATCAGTTCCCGGATAACTTTTGCAGCAGGTGTCGGTTTAACGTGGTATAAACTGTCCAGAGTTTTAGTTGAAGCCATATGGTGAGCAGTAGGGCACACACCGCATATTCTCGGGGTAATCCGTGCCATTTCTTCAGCATATCTTCCAACACAAAATTTCTCGAAACCTCTTAATTCCGGTATCTGGAAAAAGGTTTGTTCAACATTATTATTATCATCAAGAAAAATATTGATTTTTCCGTGTCCTTCAAGTCTTGTGATCGGATCTATTACTATTTTTTTCATAGCTTTCTCCTTAAAATTGAAGATGGAAGTGAAAACATATAAAATAACCCAGCAGGATCATGAATTTTATTGATGAACTTTTCCACATCTTCATCTGAAACATCGGCTTCATTCTCCAGCCCGGATATTGATGCTATGAAAGATAAAGTGCTTAATCCTTGATCCCTGATCTCTTTGGTAGGTCCAAAGCACCCTCTGCAGGGCATGTTGGCGTTGATACATTTTTCGCCGCATCCGCCGATAGTTGACGGTCCCATGCAGATCACACCCTGTTCAAGAAAACATTTCTCCATATCAAGCTCGACCTCGATAGGTCTTTTAATATCTTTTATCGATATTTTTTCAGGTTTGGAATCAGCCCTTGGACAGGTATCACAAAGAGATTTTTCCGGTGCCAGTACTGCGCCCTTATCGGGAAGGTTACCGCTTAAAATTGTATCGATAGCCTGTTTTACAAGTTCAGGATTAGGTGCGCAGCCGGGGATATAATAGTCAACATCAACTGTCTGATCCAGTGTCTTAACAGTATCGTAAAATTCAGGTAAAGTGAGATCATATCCGTTCACTTTAACATCTGTCTGAGGCAGAGTGTTTGCTGTATTTTTTACTGAAGGTGAATCTTTGTAAACGTAATCAAAGATGTCCTTTTTAGTCCAGAAGTTTGCAAGCCCGGGAATTCCACCCAAACCGGCACAAGCACCGTAAGCGATAACTAATTTTGACTTCTTTCTTAATAACTTTGCCATTTCCTCCTGTTCACTGGTTCTGATCGCACCGTTGATAAAACTGACCGTTATTTCGCAGTCGTCCATTTTTACGACGTCACTTTTTTTGAAATCCATTGCAACAGGGAAAAATACGAGGTCAATTGCATTGACTACATTCAGGATGTCCTCTCCGAGGTCGACCAATGATTCTTCACATCCGCCGCACGATGCACACCAATAAAAAGCAGCTTTGGGTTTTGCCATGTCAATATCTCCCAATTTTGATGTTTATTATTTTGAAAATATTACTTTATTTCATAAATTTTCAAATTCATTACATTGAGACATAAACTATGAAATGTTTCAAATATCACTCGATAAAAAGGATTATAACGTTGCTGTTGATTCTATAGCTTAACCCTTTAAAACAATGGGAATATACAATATATTTAAAATTGATGCAAGATAATTATTTCACAATGTAATACAAAATATGAACCTGAAAAATGGGAATTATGCCAGACCGGTATTCGCG
>JBHPGK010000146.1:0-9156 GCA_042570605.1 Candidatus Zhuqueibacterota bacterium | reverse complement strand
AAAATTGTATCAATTTCAGTGGTTTTTTTTGAATGTTTTGATATAAGATCGAAAATTGATTTTAGATAAATTTCACTTTTCAAAAAGGGTAGTGGAAATCCAATTGGCGGAATAATATTAACCACAGCCATAATATCATAGTCTTCTGGTCTTTTTTCAAAATTTATTATTATTGCACCCTTTTTATTGTTAGTAGAACCCCTGATAAAAAAGGTAGAAACATTATTTCTTCCGTAAATCCTGTCAAGGTTATATGCTAAAAAATATTCATTTTCAGGTTGTTTGTTTGTTGATTGCATTCTTTTCCTGACAAAATCCCGTTTATTTGTCTTCCGTCTGGAAAGATGCGCAGCTCCAATAAATACTATTGCTTTGAAATTTTTGTTTTCGTTCAATATTCGTTTGATATTGTTTGCACTGTTCTTATCCCTTTCCCGTGCAAAGTATAAAAAACTTTCCTCCAAAAAATCCGAGTTTTCTTTTGTCAATCGAAGGTGGTGGTCATAAGGCGGGTCGCTTTCTGCAGGTTTTATCAGTAATTCAATCTTGTTTTTTTCTCTTTTTAAGTTAATCTCAGAAATTTTGTTAAGTATATTTTTAAGCTCATAATAAAATTCGAAACCTTCTACCGTAAACAGCCTGTCGTTCCAGCTGTAAGCAGCGTCTGTCCACAAATTCATACACGGAGTCAGATCATCTGTTGTAAAATAAAAATTGATCTTTTCAAATAATTGCGGAGGAGCCTCTAAAAATAATATGAGTTTAGTTGGAAAATCTTCTGTGTTATTTTTAACCTGTTCAAGCCAGTATCTAAGAGAATTTACGAGAGTCCGGTAAGGAGCCTCATGAGCATGAATGTAGTCTCCAAGCATTACGATCTTTTTTGTTTTTAATTCTTCAAAAATTAGAGAATCGATTTTTGATATGGGTAATCTTTCAGGATTTTGATTTGGAATATATGTTTTATTTTCGGATTGGCAAAATATACAAAGATAAAATATAGAGATGATAAAAAATAACGTAAGCGATTTAAACATATCTATTATCTTTTTACACTAATAATTTTTTGAAACATAACAAAATAAATACCGAAACACAAGAATAAATAATATTATTATTATATTTAACGCTATGTTTGTCTGTTTTATGTTTGATATTTTGTAACTGCTTTTTAATTGAAAATTTTATTCTTTTTATTAACCCCTATATTACATTTCTCTCTTGCTTTCAAGCCTTATTAACTTTAAATTTCATTTTGAACCTTTTTTTCTGCAAGAAAGTATAAAACATAAACAGGACAAAATATATGGATAAAAGGAAAACAGCCGTAATTCTTTTTGCTGTTTTAATTGTGCTCGTGCTGCTGTTTATCGATACGCGAAGGATCGAAAAAAGCGAAAGAGGAATAGATTTCATTCAGAAACCCACTGCCTTTATAGATGCCGTTTTTTACAAGACCGAACCTGTTGAAGGTACCTGCAATCTTACGCTGGAATTATTTTCGAAAGTTGAAGAGGCGGATGTATATGTGGATTTTATGATCCCTGATGATGTGAACATGATCTCAGGTGCCAGGAAATGGACCGGAAAGATAAAGAATGGTGAAAAGGAGAAAATTCAGATACAGGTTACAAGACCTTCAGGTGTTAAAAGGCTGATTGAAGTCTCAATAGCAGCCTCATATGAAGGCAGAATGTCCCATACGGCAAAAGGTTTGACCGTAGGTGAATCCCTGGAAAAACAGACAGCACCGAAAACCGACAGCAAAGGCAGGCCGGTAAAGGAATATGAGGGAGAGAAGAAGGAAGGCTGAGGCTGAGAAGAAGAGAAACGGCAGAGAAAGAATTAATAATTAATAGTTAATAATTAAGAAAAAAAAATTGAGTTTAGGTAGGGACAGCGCAGTGTGCTGTCCGATTAGGGAAAACCGCAGAGGCACCGAGAATATATTATTGTTCCACCTGAGGTGGATCCGCCTCTGGCGGAAGAGACACGCCATGGCGTGTCTCATTATAAATCATTAAAATAGAATTTCAATGCAGGAACAAGGGGTCATGACCTCTTGTTCAAGGAAATTAGCAGATCACATGGTACTTTTGGTCTTGCCAAACTGGTCATGGGCGGATTACCAGAAAATATTTTACAGATGATTTGATATTTATATGAAATTGACAAAAATTTTAATCCTGATTTTACCCTTAGTTCTCACTTTTTGCGGAAAAACAGTTGAATTCAGCGGCGAGAGCGCTTATCAGTATCTTCTCAAGCAATGTGAATTCGGTCCCAGAAATCCCGGTTCCGACGGACACAAGAGGTGCATGCAGTTTCTCCGTGACGAACTCTCACTGTATGCCGATGTCGTGAATGTCCATCCCTTCACCCATTTTGACAGTAAGAGAAACATCAATATTGATATGTATAATATCATTGCATCGTTTAATATGAATCATAAAGGAGGGGAAAGGGTGCTTTTGTGCGCACACTGGGATACGCGGCCGATAGCGGACAGGGACTCTGATCCTCTGAACCACAGCAAGCCTATACTGGGCGCCAATGACGGTGCATCCGGAGTGGCAGTACTTCTTGAAATTGCCAAAATGCTGAAGTTCGATCCTGCCGGGATCGGTATTGACATGATATTTTTCGATGGAGAGGACTACGGAGAGGAAGGCAGTCTTGAACAGTATTTCCTGGGTTCAAGGGAATTTGTAAAGGTGATGGGTAATTACAGGCCTGTTTTCGGAATACTCCTCGATATGATAGGCGATATCGATCTGGATATTCCAATTGAACCTAACTCAAATCAAATAGCACGCGATATTGTGGATGATGTATGGGACCTTGCTGAAAACTTAGGGATAAAGGAATTAAGAAGAGAAATTGGAAAAGCGGTTATTTCAGATGACCATATCATTTTAAGCAATGCCGGCATCAGGAGCATAGTTTTAATCGATTTTGATTATAAATACTGGCATACTCTTGAAGATACTCCTGATAAAACTTCTCCTGAGAGTCTGAAAAAAGTCGGTACCGTTGTTATAAATTACATTTATGACCTTTAATATGAGGAAATGGATAGAAGTAAAAATACAGGTTACAGACCAAACCACTGATGCGGTAAGCAGTTTTCTATTTGAGAACGGATCCACCGGGCTTATCGTTGAAGGGGATTTTTTTATTGCGTATTTTGACGAAGAGAATTTCATTAATTCGGTTGCTGAAAAACTTGAGAATTACCTTATATTCCTCAGAAACCTCGGATTTAAAGATCAAAAAACAAAATTTTATGTTAAAAGCGTTAAGGACAGGGACTGGAACCGATTTTGGAAAAAGGATTTAAAACCTGAAGAAATTTCATCTGATATACTTGTGGTACCGTCATGGATAAAAAAATATCCCCGGAAATATAAACATGTTGTAAAAATAGATCCCGGATTAGCTTTCGGAAGCGGATTCCATGAAACAACCAAAATCGCAGCCAGGCTTTTGGAGAAACATTGTCACGGCAGGAAAAAAATGCTTGATTCGGGTACCGGAACCGGCATTTTAACGATCATTGCAAAAAAACTGGGTATTGAGAAAATCACAGCCATAGACAATTATCCGCTTGCAGAGGAGATTGCCGGAGAAAATCTTAAACTTAACGGGATCAGCGGAGATGAAATTGTCCTTAGAACTGAAGATCTGTCTGATTTTAAGGGCAGCGGTTTCGATTTGATTACTGCCAATATTGAAGAGAAAATACTATCTGATAATATCGAAGTCCTGATAAATGCCATTAATAATGGCGGCATTATAATTTTTTCAGGAATACTTAAAAGCAACAAAAACAGTTTTGTAAACGTACTTAGACGTAATAAATTGAAGTTTTCAGATGAATTGATTATAGGGGACTGGATAGGTTTTGCTGCTGAAAAAGCATAAAATTCTTTTTTTATTAATTGTTTTTCTCATCACGGTTAATTTGCCTGCCCAGGACGAAACTTTAGTAGTCAATGGTTTCGAAATTGAGGAAAATATCCTTTCAGTATCCTTCAGATTCGATTCACTTTTTTCCCCGGATCTTGTTGAAGGGCTCGAAAGAGGACTGACTGTCTCAATAAAGTATGAGATTGAGCTATGGCAGGACAGAGCAGGCTGGTTTGATAAATTTATTTTTTTAAAGGATACATGGTTCAGGGTACTTTACAACCGCTGGCAGAAAAAGTACATTTTATCGAGTGAGGGTGAACGGAGAAGTACAGGCTCTTTTGACAGGGTAAAGGAAATATGTACAAAAGTTGAAAAATTTCATCTTCGAAATATTAATGAACTGAAAGAAAACACAAAATATTACATACTGCTCAAATGCGTTTTGGAACCGATGTCGATTGAAAATATAGAGGAGATGTCAAACTGGCTTCGTGGGAAACCAAGGGGAGAGGAACAAAAAAAAGGTGTCACTACAAAAATCATCGAACTCGTGACAAATGTTACTGGCCTTGGTGATCAATATGTATCGATTAAAAGCGGATTTTTTAAAATAACCGGTAAATATATTAATTTAATTGAAAATGATTAGTCATTTCCGGAAGAAATATTGACATTTATAGGGGTCATTTGATACGCTGCAGTGATCCCCACCCGTACAACGCTCTGCTCACTGAAGATATCACTCCCAATGTTTAAACTATTGTATCTTGTTAAACTTAAAATTGCCATGTTTCCATGGATCTGCTGTAATATCTGCTTACCGATAGTAGCTTGCCCATCGTTATCCCGCAGGTAAAAACCGAATGTTGCAAAACTGGGTCCGCTGAAGGTTACCAGCAGCCGGTTATCGTAATATCTTTCAGGCTTTTCCCATATTATTTCAAGGTGTTCATTCAGGTCTATAACATTTGTATCGGGCTGGATCAGGACCGGGGAATTTGATGGAGCATTAATAACTATACTCAGCGAGTCAAAATAAGGCTCCCCGTAGACTGCCCAGTTGTATTCTTCTTCAAAGTCAACAAAGAAATATTGAAGAATATTGGTAAGGACATAAGAATGTCCGTATTTTTGCAGGAAAATATCGTTAAAATAAGCCACATCAATTTCTATTGGTACGGATAATGAATCGAACCTTGCTTCAACATATGATGAAAACAGGGTTTCTCCTTCCAGGAAAACGTTCTCATATGTGAGTGTGGCAGTGATATCCCCGCCGTGATTATTATTCGATTTTGTTACTTCCCTGTTTTCACAATTAAGCGCAAGAAGTAATAACAAAGTGAGATAAAGAGCAATTTTACAATTCATTTTTTTCATATCTAACTTGAATTCTCATATTTAGTATCGGTATTTTCTGTTTAAAGGAGATTCGGGTTCATTAAATCTCCTTATATATAAAGACTTTAAAAATCCACAAGAGTAAAATATTTTCTAACTATTTTTTTTATTTCCCTGCAATCTCACCGATCTTATAGTATTTACTTCTGTACCTGAGCAGAGGGTTTTTGCTTTCATCTATGCCGGAATTCAATATTTCTCCTGTAAATAACGTGTGATCACCTGCCAGTGTAAATCCAACTTTTCTGCATTCATAAAATGCAGCACAGTCCTTAATCTGAGGAGACTTGACAATTGTACTTTCTTCAAATTTAAAAGCTTTTATTTTTGATTTATCCCGGTTTCTGCCGGATATTGTTCCTGCGAGTTCGGATAATTCTACCTGGTCATCTGCTAAAATATTTATGCAAAAATCATCCGAATGGATTACCAGGTCATGGGTAAACCTGTTTAGATGAATAGCGGCCATCACAAGCGGAGGTTTCATAGATACTGTTGAAATCCATGCAGCTGTGCAGAAATTAAACTTGTCCTCATGTTTAACGCTGAGTATGGTAACCGGCTGGATCAAATAATTAACATATTTTCCCATACCTGATCTCCTTTGTATTAACAGTGGGTCATTTCCCTCGTATAAACTTAGGAATTTTTGCGATAAATTACAATTGCATTTTGGAGTCAGATTGGTTATAATAAAGTAAATTTTGGGAGATTATTTTATGGACCGCAGAACATTCTTAACGAAATGCCTTGGATGTTCGGCAGGATTGTATCTATTCCCTCCGGCACGTAACATCCACTCTGAAATTAAAATTAAAAATAAATTGACTGAAAACCGGTTTCCAAAAAATCTGAGAATTCTTGAATTACATGGAAGCCCCGGCGAAAGAGGAAGAATTCACGGTGAAACCCTCAGGTCTGAAATTAAAGAGTTAACCGGTATCTGGAAAGATGATCTGGGCAGGTCTTTGAGGTCCAATCCTGATAAGTACATTGAAGAATTTGTAAATAATACGAATTTTTTAAAAGCTATGAAAAAGTGGACACCCGGTCTGGTTGAGGAAGTAAAGGGGATTTCCGAAGGTTCAGGAATTGATTATCAATCTATATATGCTTTCCAAATGCCTGATGAGGAATGGTGGTTTGGGCGCGAAAGAAGAATAAAGCTGATAAGATCCCAGCGCATGAATTGCAGCTGTATCGGTGCCTGGGGGCAGGACGGGTACCCTGCTCTGATTGCTCAGAACATGGATATCCCTCAATTCTTTGATGGGTATCAGGTCCTCAAACATATTAAATATCCGGATTCGGATTTCCAATCATATGTGTTCAGCGTTGCCGGACTGATCGCTTTGAACGGTATGAACAATCACTCGGTGGGTGTATGTGTTAATGCTATTCTGCAGCTTGATAACAGCAAAGACGGCCTGCCTGTTGCTTACGTAAACCGGGGTATTTTAGATCAGAAAAACTTTAACGATGCTGTAAATTTTGTGCGGAATATTAAGCACGCATCGGGGCAGAATTATGTGATTGGCGGTAAAGACAGGGTCAGGTCGTTTGAATGCTCGGCAAATAAGGTTGTTGAGTTTTTACCATTTCAAGGAGCAAAAAGAGTTTACCACACTAATCATCCTGTCGTAAATGATGATAAAGGTATTTATGAAAAACTGATGGACAAGTATTACCCGGAGTACAAAAAAAAGTCCTTAACGAATTCGGAGATCAGGCAGAATTTTCTCCAAAGCAAATTAAAGGATGAGTCAAAAAATGTTACGGCTGAAACGGTTAAATCCATTCTTGGTTCACATGAAATACCCATCTGTTTTCATAAGAGACCGGGGGCATTTTCGTTTACGGCAGGATGTACGATCATGCTTCTATCGTCTGAACCTGAGTTTCTGGTAGCACCGGGACCCGGATGCAGTACGGAATTTGAAAAATATAAATATTAAATATCAATAAGTGTCCGGTAAATTTTAATATTGAGATTCTTCGCTGCGCTCAGAATGACGATATATAGTCTGGATTGCGAGCGTCATTCTGAACGTAACGAAGTGAAGTGAAGAATCTCATTTTTCAATTTGTTGATATTCTTAATTTTTTAACTTATAATATAGAATCAAATTAAGCCCAAAACACATAACTTTTACAGTATACTAATGATTAAATATATTAATTGAAAATAAATTTTGTAAATAATGAGGAGGAATAAATGGCATTAATACTAAATAGAAATGATGTTATGGCAGTCTTGAATATGCCGGACTGCATGGATGTTGTGGATAAAGCATTTGCCGAATTAGCGAATGGCACAGCAATATTACCATTAAGGATAAATATTACACCGCCTGACGGACTTTCCTTATATATGCCGGCATATTTAAAAAACTCAGCGGCTCTTGCCTGTAAGGTTGTAACGGTATATAAAAATAATCCTAAGAGATTTAACATTCCTGTTGTGATTGGAAAAGTTCTTCTTCAGAACCCGGAGACCGGGGACGTGATCTGCATTATGGACGGGGGATATTTAACAGCCGTCCGGACCGGGGCTGCAAGCGGAGTAGCGACAAAATACCTGGCAAGAAAAGAAGACAACCAGACTGCCGGTATATTTGGTGCAGGTGTTCAGGCAAAAATGCAGCTGTGGGCTGTTGCCGAAGCACGAAACCTTTCAAAGGCATATGTATATGATATTTCTGATGAAGCTGCCGGAAGTTTTGCCTCCGAAATGTCTGAAAAACTTGACCTTGAAATTATTACAGCGGATTCTCCTGAAAAACTGCTCGATACCGATATTTTATGTACGGCGACCTCGTCATCTACACCAATTTTTGACGGATCGAAGGTAAAAGAAGGTACGCATATAAACGGTATCGGCAGCCACACACCAAATGCGAGAGAACTCGATTCTGAGATTATAAAAAGGTCAAAGTTTATCGGTGACTCAAAAGAAGCATGCTTTAATGAAGCCGGTGATATTATGATCCCGCTAAAGGAAGGATCCATTGACGAATCCCACTTTTATGCAGAGCTCGGTGAGATCGTTACCGGTAAAAAAGAGGGTAGAATTAACGATAAGGAAATAACAATATTTAAATCCAACGGACTTGCGATTCAGGATGCTGCAACTGCAAAACTGATCTATGAAAAGGCATCTGTAGCCAATATTGGAATTGAAGTGGAGATTTAGGATTTATTAAGGCCCTGATCTCATGTTTTTCGGTTTTTACTAAAACGGGAGTTCAGTTTAAATAAACCCAGGCCAAATATCAGGCAGATCAGGATTTCAACCATAAAGTCAAAAAAGATTTTTACAGAATAAAGGTCCTTTACGATCTTACCATCTTTAAACAGCTCCAGCCTGAATATCTGAACAGGGAAAATATATGCATTTTCCGTGAAAGGGTATAATATCTGGATTCCTATGCCATTTTCCGGGTTTGTGTCTAATCCGAACAGGTCAAGGAACAAGTGCGAAAAGTATGCGAGAATTATGACAATCAGGATTTTTGTTTTATTCTCCGGATTTGTTAAAGTCATTACCGCTAAAGATACAGCTGAAAAAAAGACCAATCCAAATATTGAGTGTGTATATACTCTGTGAAATTTCAACAGGTCTCCCATGATCAAACCGGGGATAAAATCCAGGTCGGGAAATACTGCAATGAAAATAAGCAGGAAAATTAAGATTTTGTTGTTTTTCCTGCTGTCAGATTTTACCAGAGGATAAAAGGACATGGTTAATATTGAATGTGAGATCGGAGAGGGCATATTTTATATCCTGATAGTCTTGATAGATTAAAAAACAATTCAATCTTTTTTAAGAATTTAGTCAGCATA
>JBHPGK010000145.1:0-9348 GCA_042570605.1 Candidatus Zhuqueibacterota bacterium | reverse complement strand
ATACCTGTAAAAATTGATTATAAGGAAAAGGAGATAGATTTATTGACGATGAAACAAAATCAACCTGTTTTCAGCCAAACGATTGAACCTGATAAAATAATTAAAGTGATAAATACGGATCAAATTGACACAAGATTCCCAATTCAAAATATTTCTACGGGTATACAGCATACACTGATTCCATTAAAAAGCCTTGAAGCTATCAAAAATGTGTCTGTCAATCAGGAAGAATTAGTTAAACTTCTTGAAAGTACAGGCTCAATCGGAATATTTTTGTTCACCAGTGAGACTTATAATGAAAAAAATGATATAAATGCCAGAATGTTTTTTTACCCTAACCGTGTTGCGGAAGATCCTGTTACAGGCAGTGCAAACGGCTGCTTGAATGCATACTTATTAAAACATAACTATTGCAACTCCTCCAGGATCGATATCAGGGTTGAACAGGGATTTGAAATCTCCAGAGACGGAATTATATATCTGAAAGGTGAAAAAAAGGAAAACAGTTATGAAATTTTTGTCGGTGGAAAGGTTTTCCCAGTTGCAGAGTGCCGGCTAATTTAATAACAACAGGAGGTTTAAACTAATGGAAAAAAATATTCTACTAATTAATGGTGCAACAAGGAAAAATGGGAATACTGATATTATTGTTAAAAAAATCGTTGAAGGTGCTGAGTCAAATAATATTCAATTAAATGCAATAGAGCTTAAAAAATTGAAAATGTCGGATTGTACGGGCTGTTATAATTGTTTCAAGGAAGTAAGATGTCCATACGATGATGACATGCAGCCAATATACAAAGATGTGGAAAAATCGGAATTAATTATCCTTGTTTCCCCTATGTACTGGTGGTTCGTTACCGGTTTGATGAAAATGTTTTTAGACAGACTATACTTATATTATCCCCGCCGGAATACCGGAATATTATCAGAGAAAAAAGCGATAATAATTACACCAATGTTTGTATCAAATGTGGAAAAGGAATCAGGAATTTTAGTAGAATTTTACAGACTCATTCTGAAAAGACTTGGTATCACTATTGCCAATAAGTTTTTCTTCAGCGGACTTTCTGAAAAAAATGACGTTTTAAACCATCCGGAGTATCTTGATACTGCTTTTAAATTAGGACAAAATTTGCACAGTTATTTAGAGAAATAAGGTACTGAAGGAAGTTAAATAAAACCATAGCAAAGCCATCCGTTTCACCACAGAGGTCACAGATTAATACTCAGTGTTCTTTGTGGTGAAATAATCTACAAAAAAAGGAGATTTATCATGACATTAATATTAAATGGTGACAATGTTAAAACAGTATTGAATATGAAAGACTGTATGGAAATCGTAGAAAAAGCCTTTGTTGAACAAACAAACGGTACTGCTGTTATGCCGTTGAGGACAAATATAAAACCGCCTGACGGCCTTTCTTTATATATGCCGGCTTATCTTAAAAATATGGGGGCTTTGGCAGTTAAGGTTGTAACAGCTTTTAAAGACAATCCGAAAAAATTCAATATCCCGACAGTCCTGGGTAAGGTACTGCTCCAGAACGACAAGACCGGAGATGTTATATGTATTATGGACGGTGCTTATTTAACGGCAGTCCGGACCGGTGCTGCAAGCGGCATAGCAACAAAATATCTTGCGCGAAAAGATAAAGACCAGACAGCAGGTGTTTTTGGAGCCGGTGTACAGGCAAAAATGCAGCTCTGGGCAGTTTCAGAGGCGAGGGATATCTCTAAAGCATATGTCTACGATATTTCAAATGAAGCTGTTGATAAGTTTATCAGGGAAATGAGTATAAAGCTGGAGATTGATATTATAAAAGCTGTTTCACCTGATATGATTTTGGAGGAGGCAGATATAATCTGCACAGCTACATCTTCATTAACACCGGTTTTTAACGGTAAAGAAGTGAAAGGTGGAACCCATATCAACGGGATCGGAAGCCATACACCAAATGCAAGAGAACTCGACACTGAAATTATAGTAAGGTCCAAACTTATTGGCGATTCAAAAGAAGCATGTTTTAAAGAAGCCGGAGATATCATGATCCCTCTGGAGGAAGGAGAAATTGACGAATCTTTTTTTCATGCTGAACTTGGAGAAATAATTACCGGCAAAAAGGATGGAAGAAAAACCAGAAGTGAAATCACAATATTCAAATCTAACGGTCTTGCGATTCAGGATGCCGCAGCTGCTAAATTGATATATGAAAAGGCAGTTGAAAAAGGGATCGGTGTAAATGTGGAAATTTAGTTCGTTTTTTTTGGCGCCGGATGTTTACCCCATTCAAACAATTGAATTTTTAATAAATTTTTGATTGTTTAGATTCTATTTAGAGGATTTATATTGATGAAATTTTAGAATAAAGGAGGTTTAATGAAAGTCCCGGGAATTATTGGAGGGATCAGTCCGGAATCAACTGTGGAATATTACCGCTCGATAATTTCAGCTTACAATGAACTGAATCAAGATGGCAATAATCCACAAATAATCATAAACAGTATTGATATGAATAGAATGATAGATTTAATTAAAACCGGAAAATCTGATGAACTAATTGAATATTTAAGCAAAGAAATAAATAAATTAGCATTTTCAGGTGCAGATTTCGGAGTACTTACTTCAAATACGCCGCACATTGTTTTTAATGACCTCCAAAAGAACTCTCATATTCCGCTGATAAGCATTGTGGAAGAAACACGTAAAAAAGCCGAAAAAACCGGTCTAAAAAAATTAGGTTTGCTTGGGACAAAATTTATCATGGAGAGCAATTTATACACCGCCGAATTTTCAAAGAAAGACATCTCCGTTATAGTGCCCTGTAAACCGGAACGGGAGTATATTCATAAAATAATCATGGATGAGTTGGTCAAAGGTATATTTACCGATAAAACAAAAAAAGGATTATTGGAAATAATTAAATCCCTTAAAAAAAATAATTCTATTCAGGGATTAATTTTAGCCTGCACTGAACTGCCCCTTATTTTGAGTCAGGAGGATGAAAAGGACATTCTGATTCTCAATACGGTCAAAATTCACGTGAAAAGTATTGTCGATCAAATGTAAAAAATATAAGATTGATATTCCTGATTCCGAGAACTCGGGATTTGGATCTACAACAATAACAGGAAATTCCCCCGCTGTGTCCCGCCGTAGGCGGTGGAGCAATCGGGGGAATGACACACATAACTGGGCGTCATGGATCATTCCATGGCTCGGGAGAACTGTCACGGCGTGGTCCGTGACAGCCGAGGTAAACAATTGACTGTCATTCCCTTGAAAAAGGGAATCCAGGTGGGTGGGATTCAGGGTAATAAATCCCATTACTTTTGAATACAACAAAAAAAGGGAATCCTTTATTTCAGGGATTCCCTCTTAAAAAAATTGAATAGTATTTGCTATTAAATTGTCAACTCACCGTTCTTCATAATAACCTTACCGTCAACTTCAACAGTTGGATTTTTTATTATCCCGTCAAGATGTGACGGAACCTTCACATTACCGCCCATGGAAATATTATCACCAAGAGCAATATGGACAGTCCCGACAGCCTTTTCATCTTCAAGAACATTACCCGTGATCCGGGCTTTAAAGTTCGTTCCTATTCCAAGTTCAGCAATATTTCTGGCAGGTTTCCCGAACTGGTCAACCAGTTTATTCAACTCTTCAGCTTCTTTACCCCCGGTAATTTCAACTGCGTAACCTTTTTCAACTTTTATTCTGATATGAGAATCCTGTAACATTCCAAGTCCTGCCATAGCACCGTCAATAACAATAACACCGTGAGACTTATCTTCGACCGGTGCGAGGTATGCCTCGCCGGCAGGTAAATTGCTGAAATCTCCCTTATTATGCACAAGCCCGGTATCAGGATCAGCAGCTCTCCCGTCAATGGGAAGTATAATATCAGTACCTGTTGGAGAAGTAACATGAGCAGTTTTAGCCCGTGTTAAAATTTCAGCCAATTTAATAGTAACCTCGGCAATTCTATGATAATCAGCGTTCAAGGTCCTGATCATCATGTCTTCGGTTATTCCGGGTAAAGTGGCAATTCTCACACCCTTTTTGGAAGCTGCCCTTCTCGCATCCGTATGCGAGACTGATTTTGTTGTAGGACATAAAAGTACATCTACCTGTTTCATTATTTCAGCAATCGCATGCGGCGGTTCTTCTCCGTTTGATTCTCTCGGGATCATTTCTAATATCATTGCTTCTGCGCCAAGCTCTTTGGCACATTCCCACATCGCTGCTCCAATTCTTCTTTTATGAACATCAGTAAGTATCAGGACACTTTCTCCATCACTTACTGCCATGCAGTCTCTGAGGGCTACCATAGCTGCTTGTTTTAAATCAGCCATTAAAGCTTCTTCTGACATTTTTTTTAAATCCACCATATTTTCTCCCATTTACATTAAATATGGATTCTGAATTTTATAAATTAAGAATATTTAACCTCCAAAGTCAAGATATTCTTATTAATTCAAGGAAATAAAAACAAATCAATAACTAAAATAATTCAAAGAAAAAAATACCTGTAAAATGAATATTTTCAGTTTTATCTGAATTGTTGACTTTTTTGTTTTTTTTACGTTTCCGGGCTTTTGGCTGTATTAATACTTCTAAAACAGGTATAAAACATTAAATAATATAGATCAATTTAAAAAAATACTTGATTAATTATTATAATTTATTTAATGTTAGTGAAATTTCAAAAATTATATTTCAATATACTTTTATCAAAGGCGAATTAGATGAATAAAGAAATTATTGGAAATATCAACCTGATTTTTCGAGAAATTTTCGGAAAAAAATCCTCTATTAATGCAAAAGCTCCCGGAAGAGCTAATATCATTGGAGAGCATACGGACTATAACGGCGGATTTGTTCTGCCAATAGGCATTGACAGGAACATATACACTGCCGCTTCTAAAAACAATGAAAATAATGTCAATGTATACTCTTATGACTTTCAAAATAAGGTTTCTTTTAATATTGACAACCTTCAGTATGATAATCAAAACCGGTGGAGCAACTACCTGAAAGGTGTAATAAATGAATTTAAAATTGCAGGGTACCGAGTTTCCGGATTTAATATGGTTTTCGGTGGTGACATCCCTGTAGCCGCCGGTTTGAGCTCTTCGGCAGCCGTAGAACTTGCTACCGCCATTACGATCAAAAAATTATTTAATTTGAAAATTGATAAAATAGAACTTGCAAAATTGTGTCAGAAAGCAGAGAATAATTTTGTAGGAGTTAAATGCGGAATTATGGATCAGTTCACATCATCTCTCGCCATTACAGATCAAGCAATACTGTTAGACTGCAAAACTCTTCAATACAAATACATTCCATTTATTCTCTCTGATTTTATTATCGTTTTATGCAACACCAATAAAAAAAGAGAACTCGTCGATTCGGAATATAACCGGAGAAAAAAAGAATGCGAGAGTGGTGTCAGGTTTTTTAAAAAAATTAATCCCGGAATCGAATTTCTCAGGGATGTTGATTTAAATATGTTTGAAAGTAATCAATTCAGGTTACCGGAAAATGTTAGAAAACGCTGTGAACATGTAATCTATGAAAATGAAAGAGTTCTTAAAACAGTAGAGTCACTGAAAACTGATGCGATTCCTGACATTGGTGTATTATTATTCAAATCACACAATAGTCTAAAAAATCTCTATGAGGTAAGTTGTAAAGAACTCGATATTATGGTAAATATAGCTGCAAGAATTGACGGATGCATCGGCAGCAGAATGATGGGGGCTGGATTTGGAGGTTGTACCATAAATCTTGTAAAGAAACATTGCATAGAAGAGTTCTCTTATAAGATAAAAACTAAGTATCGAAAGAAAACTAAAATTGATCCGGATATTTACATCTGTAAAACTGAAAATGGTGCAGAAATCATAAAATAAAAAAGGTGCCGTTAAAAAAGCACCTTTTTTCAAACCTGTTTAAGATCTATTCTATTTCCCGCCGACTGTGATCCCTGTAACCTTAATAGTCGGTGAATTTATACCGCCTCTGAACTCAAGATCGTTACCTGTCATTTCAATATTCTGCAATATTTCACCTAAATTTCCTGAGATCGTGATCTCAGCGACCGGGTAAACAATTTTCCCGTTTTCGATCCATAGTCCGGCGGCTCCTTTTGAAATATCGCCGGTCATCGGGTTTGTGCCCTGCCCCATTGTCATTGTCAGATACAATCCTTTATTTACCGACTTTATAATTTCGTCAGGAGTTTTATTGCCGTTTTCGAGATAAAAATTATTGGGACCTGAGCCGTTTCCGGTGGATTTCATTTTCAACTTTCTTGCAGAATATGTATCGAGCAGAAAACTTTTCAATGTGCCGTTTTGAATAACATCTGTTTTCTGTGCAGGAACTCCCTCCCCGTCAAAAGGTTTTGACCCGGACAGACCGGGCATCAAACCGTTATCAATGATATTCACGTTTGAATTTGCGATCTTTTCATTCAGTTTTTCAGCAAGAAATGTCCTGCCCTGATATACAGAATCACCATTAATACACTGATATAAAAATCCCAGAATACTGTTAGCCTGCTGCGGCTCAAAAACGATAGGGACATTCTGGGTTTTAACTTTTTGAGGATTTAACTGCCTTACAGTTCTCTCAACAGCCTTTTTAGCAACCGATTCAATATCTTCAAGTTTGTCAAAAAACCTGTTGAAAGTGTACCATCCTCCCTGCACCGAATCATCCGTAGGACCTGCAATTAAATTTACATTAAACGAGCAGCCGGTGGTACTGTATGAACCGGAAAATCCTATTGAATTCACAAGGTAACGTGTACCGTGACCGCTGCTGAAACTGCCGCCATATGAATTGTTAATCCTGTTATCCATTTTCAGGGCGACATCTTCAACCATTTTGGCAATTTCAATTTTCTTTTCAGGTGTTAGTTCCAATATTTTCGGATCATATAATTTCAACTCCTCTTCTTTTACCTTGATTTCACTAAGATCAGGTAATCCTGAGAACTCATCTTCATTTCCATAGGCAGTTCTTTTGACTGCATTTGCGACAAGTTCTTTCAAAGTATCAGCATTAAAATCGGATGAAGAAGCAGTTGAAGTCTTATGGTCTTTAATAACCTTAATTGACATGGATTTACTGCTGGCTTCCTGAAGCTTTTCGATCTCTCCATTCCGTACAGTAACATCAAAATCCGAATAATCCGTGATCGATATCTGAACTTCATCTGCCCCGCTGTTTTGACCATGTTTTACAAGACTCTCACCTAACTTTAATAATTCTGGATTTTTCATCAGCTTCTCCCTCCTACAGTCATTTTTTCTATTTTCAATGTTGGTGTGCCGCAGGTGACCGGGACACCCTGACCATCCTTACCGCAGACTCCAAGAAATTTAAATTCAATATCATTGCCTACCATGGTAATGTTATCTAAAACCTGAACATTTGTTCCCATTAAAGTGGCGTTTTTAACGGGTTTGGTGATCTTGCCGTTTTCAATTAAATAACCTAAAGAAACAGAAAATACAAACTTACCGTTATCGAAAACCTGACCTCCCATGAAGTTTTTCGTATAAAATCCTTTTTTTACGGATTTAATAATGTCATCGGGGCTTGCCTCGCCATTTGCGATAGCAGTGTTTGTCATACGCGGGATCGCAGGGTACCTGTAATCCTGTCTTCTGCCGTGACCGTTGTTAGGCATATTCATAACGGTGCACGACATTTTATCCTGAATGAAATCCTTTAATATCCCGTTTTCAATTAAAACGGCATTTTTCGGTTCGTTTCCTTCGTCGTCAACATTCATGGAACCCCTGTAATTCGGTAAAGTAGGATCATCATAAATTGTTACAATGTCCGTAGCAACTTTTTTATTTAGTTTGTCATGCATTATCGACTGTTTTTTCCGGTTTGAATCTGCTTCCAGCGGATGTCCGACAGCTTCATGTACCATTACACCGCTCTGACCGGCACCGCATACTACTGTCATCTCGCCTGCAGGAGCATGATCAGCTTCAAGAAGTTCCATTACGTTTCTGCCTGCCTGTTCCCCTGCTGATGCAGGTGAATTTTCACCGGAAAAATACTCCTTTCCTACCCTGCCGCCAACAGTAGCATATGCGACATCCACACCCTTATCTGAAACTGCTCTTGGTATAACACCTAACCGGACCTGTGGTCTTACGTCGGACACAATCTTCCCTTCGGATGTGGCTATAGTTACGTACTGCATCTCATCGGCAAGAAAAGCATTTACCTGGTTGATCTTATCGCTGACCGAACGTGCTGCTTTTGCAGATTCTTCCACCATAACAATCTTATCTGCAACATCAACCGCAGCAAAATCTTCGGTAATTGGATAAAAATTAGAACTTAAATTTTGTACAGTCAAGTCGGCACTCCATACTTTTCCAGAACCGCTTGCAATGGCAGCCGCAGTTTCTGCTGCACTCTTCATTTTTTCAAGAGTTAATTCGTTCGTATAACCGTAACCTGTCTGCTCGCCTTTAATGACTCTTACTCCAACACCGAGGGAAATATTCTCGGAAGTGCTTTTTATTATATCCTCTTCCATGTTAATACCGTGGCTGATCTTATATTCAAAAAACAGGTCCGAATACTCCCCGCCTTTTGATAAAGCGACCTGCAGTACTTTTCCCATATCCTCTTTTGTAACACCAAAATACTTTCCAAAAACGGTATTCGGATCGGGTGCTTTACCGCACTTCAGCATATCAAAGAAAAATGAACTTCCCATAATTAGTACAGTCCCTCCTATACCTTTTTTTATAAACTCACGTCTGTTAATTTCTGTCACTTTTTCCTCCACTTGTTTTATTTTTATTCACTTCTTGCTATTACGAAAAAGTGGAATCCTGTTTACCTGGTTTATTAAGTATTGATAAAGATAATATTATTTGCAGGCAAATTCAATGGAAATGTTGGGATTGATTTGAAGTTTATATTCCGTGCATACAGGACAATGTTAATTAGAGGCGTCAATTATCTTACCCATGACAGGGCAATTTATAAGTACGCTGCTCTATAAATATCCATATTCCTGCTTGTCCGCCTCTGGCGCGGCTTGCATGCATGTTTCCTAACTCATTCTTTATAATAGCCTGAACCATACTTTCATTGCTTCGTCCCAATCCCGAGTATAGGACCTCTTCGCAATGAAATCTTTTTTCTTTTTTTTACTGTTTTTCCAAAACGGATCACTTTTTGACACACAACCTGATACGATCGGAATGACAAATATGGCGAAAATAATGGGGTAGTTCAGATCGTTAATAGAGTTATATGTTTACTTTGTCTTTCAAATTTATAATGATTGATTT
>JBHPGK010000144.1:0-9374 GCA_042570605.1 Candidatus Zhuqueibacterota bacterium | reverse complement strand
CTTTTTACGGTGTAATTGCCGGTTGGATTTTTGGATATATTTTTAAGACAATAGCCGGAGGATTAAATAATATTTCCTCACCGGAAGAGGCTGAGCAGTTATATAAAAGTTTTTGCGGTAATCCGGTGAATTCAATAGGATTATTTTTCATTTTTATATTCATGACTTCTTATGTTATATATAAAGGTGTTAAAGGCGGGATCGAGAAATGGTCTAAAATTCTTATGCCGGCTCTGCTTATTCTTCTGTTTCTCCTTATCATAAGAAGTGTGACACTTCCGGGAGCTTTTAAAGGGCTGGAATATTACCTCGTACCGGATTTTTCCAAGGTCGAATTTAAAACAATTCTTGTTGCTCTCGGACAAGCATTCTTTTCATTGAGTCTCGGCATGGGTACAATGCTAACTTACGGAAGCTATATAGCTAAGAAAGATAATATAGTCTCCTCTGCATTTTACGTCTGTGTGTTTGATACTGGAATTGCAGTTGTTGCAGGCTTTATATTTTTCCCCGCTCTCTTTGCTATGGGTATGGCACCCGACCAGGGACCGGCACTGATATTTCATGTGCTTCCATCAATTTTAAGCCAGATACCCGGAGGTCAAATATTCGGTATCGGGCTGTTCGTTTTAATTTCAATTGCTGCACTTACTTCTACGGTTTCACTGCTGGAAGTACCTGTTGCGTATGTCGTTGACGAAAAAGGCTGGAGCCGCTTAAAAGCAGTACTGATCATGGGAGGTGCAGCCTTTATTATTGGAATTCCTTCAGCTTTATCTGCAGGAGCAGTAAGTTTTCTCGAAGTGCTGCCGGGTCTGGGAGAAGATTTTCTTGATGTAATGTCGACCATTTTCGGACAATTTTCTCTATCAATAGGTTCCCTCTTTATCGCATTATTTGTCGGATGGAAATGGGGAATTAAGAATGCTATAAATGAGATCGAACAGGAAAGGGTCATATTCAGGATCAAAAGTTTCTGGTCTCTATTTATTAAATATGTATGTCCTATTGCGATCTCAATTATATTTATCAAGTTAATTGTTGATTTGTTTTAGGATTTAATAGACTATGTAAATTTAATTTCAGCGAAACCGATTAATTCACACCTGAATTAGTTTTGAAGACTTCGAGTCCTCCTATGCAGTATTAGAATGACAAAATATAAATATTTGTCATCCTGAACTTGTTTTCACAAAGTGATCACTTCGTGACAGGATCTCACCATTATTCTCATGAGCACGAAAACCTGTTATATTTACATAATCACAAATTCTTCCAACAAAACTTTATACATCAGTGTTACCAATGACCTGATAAGAAGGATTTACGAGCATTAGAACGGAATAATCAAAGGATTTTCAAAAAAGTATAAATTGAAAAAACTTGTTTATTTTGAGGATTTTAATAATATAAAGGATGCTATCAGCAGAGAGAAACAGCTCAAACACTGGCACAGGGAATGGAAATCAAATCTTGTAAAAAGTATCAACCCTACATTTAAGGATTTATCCGAAGATTTGGGTAATGGAGATCCTGAAACAAGTTCAGGATGACAATTGTGATGTATTGATTCTTAAAATATAATTGAGTAAAACCCATGAAAGTTGTAACCTAAAATGCTTTGATAAAACCAAATTATCTATTTTTTTTCTTCTTCATAAGCTGTTAAATTGGAAGCAAATACGTACTGTCATCCTGAACTTGTTTCAGGATCTAATTGTTCATCCGGGAAATTCCGATCCCGAGTATTCGGGACGGAATAACAATATAGGCTTACCTTTTAAAATTAATTTTATTTTTAAATAATATTTTTTATATTATGCAATAGTGCATGAAAACTTTAAAAGATCAAAACACTGAAAAATCTATCGTGTGTTATTCTCATTTAAGTGTATGTTTCACAGCGTTTGCATTGTACTTAAACTATCACTCTGTCCTGAGGATTCGGGATTAGGATCTAAAATATCATCCAGGAGATCCTGAAACAAGTTCAGGATGACAGTTTTGGCTTTTTTATTTTACTTAAATTCAAGGAATTAGAAAATATGGATTTAGAAATTAATAATACAAGGAAGATCAATAATGAAAAAATATTTTATGTTAACTTTGTTTTTTTTATTCTTGATATGTTTATTTAATTGTGCAAAAGAAGAACATCCGTTTGTAACATTGTACAAAGAAAAAGGAATTGATGCTGTTGTTATTAGTGGAAAACCAAGTGGAGATAAATCACTTTATTACTTTGAGGAAGTCTTAAGTATAGGAGGTGAAGAGCCGGAGCCGGTAGTCTTCCAGCCGGGTGAATGTTTGATAGACGATGATGGAAATCTATATTTTTCGGATGAAGGCAGGATCAAAAAATTTGATCAAAACGGAAATTTTGTACAATTTATAGGAACCAAAGGATTGGGGCCCGGCGAGATTGATTTTCCATCTTTGAAACAGATTTTTATTGATACTCTTTTAGTCGGGCAGAGCAGGTGGAGAGGAGGTAAAAAATTAGAAGTTTTCGATATAAAAGGAAAATATATTAAAAGAATAAATTATCCTACGTTCTCAAAAAGTATTTTTGAGGGGCGTCGGAATTCACTTGAATGTTATATAGGTGGAGACATCTTTCTTGTAAGTTCATCTCTTATGGAAAAACAGGAATCCAAACTGTTTAATGAACCTAAATTCGGTTTTGCATATAGTGATGGACGAGTTTTCAGAGAATTAGATCTCACAATTGAAAAATTTGCCTCAACAATAGATTTTGGCGGTATGGGGACATCAATGCCGTTTGCACAAATTCAATGTCCTGTTTACTACAATAAAAAACTCTATATACTTTCTCAAAATGGGACTGATATTTTCATATTTTCTAAAAATGGAGATATGATAAAAGCAATAAAACTTAATTTTCAGGGAACCGAAGTCACCAACGAAGAAATAGAAAAGTATTTTTCCAATTGGCCCGAAGAATACGCCAAATTGGCAAGAAAAGTTGACCTGCCGGACAGAAAACCTTTTGTTTACGACATTATTGTTGATAATACAGGGAAGCTGTGGTTGAACAAAGGTGGGACTTTTGGAGTGAATCCGTCTGAAGTTGACGAGTATATTTATATAGTCATTGATGAAAAAGGTAAATATGTTGCCGACCAGGTAGTTCCCGTTAAACTAATAAAAGTAATGAACGGTTTTGCCTACGGTTTTCAAGTTAAAGAAGACGGCTTAAAGATATTTAAGAAATACCGCCTAAGGATGAGATAAATTTCATTCTCAATTGAACATTGTTTTTCGGCTGATACCAAAATTAAGGGAAAACACGGTACAAGAAGAAATTGGTTTTCGTGACCTTAAAAATTACCTGGAAACTGTTTATAACAGATCCCGATCCTGAATACTGGGATGGAATCCATAAACGTATAATACTGTTAGGTGGATTCCCACCCGATAAGCGGAACCGGGATGGCATATAAGCAGCTAAAGAATTGATTTGTCATCCTGAACTTGTTTCAGGATCTCACTTTTAAATTGATGAGCACAAAAACCTGTTATATTTACATAATTACAAATTCATATAATACCACATTTTACATCGGTGTCACAAATGATCTAAGTCGGAGAATGTTTGAACACAAAAACGAACTAATCAAAGGATTTTCAAAAAAGTATAAATTGAAAAAACTTGTTTATTTTGAGGATTTTAATAATATAAAGGATGCTATCAGCAGAGAAAAACAGCTCAAACATTGGCACAGGGAATGGAAATTAAATCTTGTAAAAAGTATCAACCCTACATTTAAGGATTTATCCGAAGATTTGGGTAATGGAGATCCTGAAACAAGTTCAGGATGACAACACTCTATTTCTCTATAAAAAGCCCCTTTGAGTTAAGGGGCTTTTTATTAATCATAATCCAGGTATTTACTATATCAATTTCTCAAACTTACCTTTTTTATAATATTCATTAGTGATCTTTGACACCGTTCCTACAAGGAAGAGCAGACCAATAAGGTTTGGAATGGTCATGATCGCGTTAAATGTATCACCAATTCTGAATACTATCGGAATATGTCTCCCGGTAATTGTACCTCCGATAAATAATAGAATAACGAATACTATCCTGTACGGCACAACGGCTTTAATACCAAGTATATATTCAAGACATCTTTCACCGTAATAATACCACCCAAGCAGAGTTGTGTACCCGAAGACCAGAGAAGCAAATGCAATTATGATGCCCCCATATGGAATTACTTCATTAAAAGCTGACGCCGTTAACTGAGTACTCGTAATGGCTTTATCTGCTGCAACGCCAAAAGCTTCGGTATATTTATATACACCGGTTAAAATTATAGCGAGTGTTGTTAAGGTATTTACCAGAATGGTATCAATGAAAACACCGGTCATTCCAATCAGGCCGTTGTAAATCGGATCGGGTGATTTTGCGGCGCTCTGAGCAATTGCTGCAGACCCCATTCCGGCTTCATTAGACAGGAGACCTCTCCTTACACCCTGGCTGACAGCTGTCATAATAGTTGTCCCTATCATCGCTCCACCGGCAGCTCTTAAACTGAAAGCACTTTTAAAGATCAGAATAAAAGCATCATCTATTTCAGTAAATTTAACGACCAATATTATGCTGGCACCTATCAGGTAAAATATTATCATGCTTGGTACAATTTTCTCTGCAACAGCACCGATCCTTTTAATACCGCCAATAATGACCAATCCGACAAAAAAGCTTATTACAATAGCGGATACTATATGAGGAATTCCAAACTGCGTTTTAAAAGCAAGTGCCATAGCATTGGACTGCATCATATTACCGGTACCAAGAAGTGCTGTTGTCGCACCGCAGACAGCGAAGGTCATACCGAGGGTTTTTGCGATCGTTTGGTTTTTAATACCATACCGGCAGTAATACATGGGCCCGCCGGACATTGAACCGTCTTCCGCTGTTTTTCTATACTTTACACCGAGGAAACATTCGGCATACTTTGTCGCCATCCCGATAAAACCAAAAAGCCACATCCATAACGGTGCTCCGGGACCTCCAACTGCAATTGCCGCTGCAACACCTGCAAGATTACCGTTACCCACAGTAGCGGCAAGTGCGGTCATCAACGCTGCAAATGGAGAAATATCACCTTCCTTCTTGTCAATATCGTCTTTTTTCATTGCTCCCTTGATCAAATAGGTAAATGACAACCACATCTTCCTGAACTGGATCCCTTTTGTAAAAATAGTCATTAAAATCCCGGTTAACGCAAGCAGAGCAACCATCCATTCACTCCACATGAAATTAGCTACATCTGTCCAGAATACCAGAGCTTTATCAAGAAAATTTTCCATATTTCCTCCGCATGATAGTATATTTTATTTAAACTACACAGCCGTGAAAAAATAATTCAAATATTAAAAAGAAAATACGTATCAATCAACATCTTTTTCAACAAAAACCAGAAATATTATTCAAAAATCAACTTTACCGATAAATTTATAATAGTAATGCTCAATTTTTAGTCCCTGAAAGTTAGAAATCAAAGAAATTTAATAGATGTTAATATTATTTGAATTGAGATTCTACACGGTCTGCTGTCTTTTCATCATAATAAATGGTAACGATTTTTTTTGCCAAATCATGTCTTGCTTTGGCGAAATTTTTTGTTTCGTCAAGAAATTCTTCAATTTCTTTTAATTCCTTTACAGATGTCCCACCGCAAAGAGTGTAATAACTTAAAACAAGTGAATCCGGTAGTTTCAAAAGCTTTTCAAACATAACATCCGCAGGTTCATCGATCCCGACATAATTGTCCAGGCTCTTGCTCATCTTGTCTTTTCCAAATATACCTTCAAGGATAGGTGTCATAATGATTACCTGAGACTCCAAGCCATATTTTCGCTGCGTTCGCCTTGCAACCTGGAGATTAAATTTCTGGTCAGTACCGCCGAGTTCCACATCAGACTTCAAAGCGACAGAATCATAACCCTGAAGAAGCGGGTAGATAAATTCCATAATGCTGATATCGATACCATTTTTAAATCTATTCTCAAACTCATCGCGTTCCAGCATGCGGTAAAATGTAATCACGCTGGACAGGTCGATAAAATCATATAAATTCATGTGTTTCAGCCATTCGCTGTTTCTGCGGATAACAGTTTTTTCAGGGTCCAGAACTTTAAATATCTGCTCCTTATAAGTCTCGGCATTTTTCAGAACATCTTCCTCGGTCATTGCCTGTCTTTTATCTGAGCGTCCTGTAGGGTCACCGACCAGACCTGTAAAATCACCAATTAAAAAAACAACAGTATGTCCAAGGTCCTGAAAATCTTTCAATTTTTGAACAGAGACCATGTGTCCAAGGTGCAGATCAGGTGCAGTCGGATCAAATCCCTCTTTAACAATGAGAGGCTTATTTCCCTTAATGCTTCTCGTTATTTTTTCAGCAAGTTCTTCTTCAGATACAATTTCTTCCGTTCCTTTACGGATCAGGTCCATCTGCTCATACAGCGGTGGAAACATAAAAAACCTCTATAATAGTGTGATTTTTATCTTAATCTTTTTTCCTTTTGATAAAATTGCACCGTCCTCAATTTGAAGTTCCTGGTCCGGATCTTCTATCCTTTTATTATTAACTTTAATTCCGCCATGCTTAACAAGCCGTTTGCCCTCACCCCGGCTTTGAACTAATTCCGCTAATTCAAGGAGTCTAACAATCCAGATCTTTCCGTTTTTCAGCTCACTCCTATTAAGTTTAAATTCATGCATCGCTTCGGTGTCTTTGCCGAGACTTCTTACTATTTCCTTAGCAAGGTCATTTTTGATCTGGACAAGTTCCCTGTCAGAAGCAGCCGGCATTCTGCCTTCAATTTCAGCGATCCTGTTATCTGAAAAAAGAGTCAACAGTCTAAAATAATCTAAAACCTGGCTGTCCGGTATCTGGTGTATCTGGTTAAACAGATTAACGCCCGATTCTTCAATATTTATCGCATTATCATTTTTAAATGACATCTTGCTTTCACCGTTTTTACCTGTAAGTAAAGGAAATACGATGCCTACCGGAGGCGGTTTTTCATAAGTCCTGAACAATTCTATTGCCAGATCTATGTAAAATCCTTTATTTTCTCCGCATAATATTATGTCAGGTTCGACCTCCAGATATACCATTGGCGGAATAAGCTGTTCGAGGAACTCACTCAAACCGATAGTGTCCTTACTGACATCTGACCTCTCTTTAATAAAATCTATCTTTAGCAGATTTCTAATATTTGTCAATGCAGCGGGAGTGAGAAGGTCCTTGGTTTCCTTACTTTTTAAGACTTCCCGGCTGGATAAAACTGAAAATTTACCTGCAGAAAAGATACTATTTAGTTTATCTGAAAAATTTTTGTAATAAGATCCAAGATGATTTAATCCCAAAATAAAATCATTAAGTACAATATTTACTTCCGTTCCATACTTTATCAGCTCTTTTAATTTGCTCAAAATCATCCAGTGACCAAGATGAAAATCTTCCGTATCAAAATTAAAGTCAACCAGAACTTTTAAATTTTCCGGATTTTTCAGTTTTTCAGACAGTAATTCCTTATCCGACACAAATACAGCTCTTTTGAATATATTTTCAATCATAATAAACCTTCATTTTTAAGTCAACTAATTTAAAAAATTATTTGTTGATTTACAAACTCTATTATCTTTGGTTCTGGACTACCCCCGTTTTTTGATAATGGCTGTCATTCAGGTGCCCGTGTGCTGGGGAGAATCTCCTGCCACGGCATAAATGTCATTGCGAGTGGAGCGTAGCAATCTACTACCACAAAGACAAATCCTAAAATACCGGTAGATTACGACCCCGAGGTTCGGGGCAGGCTGTCGCTTCGCTCCTCGTAATGACATCTATGTATTAATTCCTTTCAGGTCAATATCTCTCATAAGTATTTACATTATCAATAAAATAAACCATATAACCTTGAAAATTTGGGGGTTGTCCAACTATTATCCCTGATGCTTCCCGCATTAATCCCATAAATTTAATTTTTCCTGTTGAACTAAACTGTTTTATTTACTATTTTTACGCTAAAATCCCCAGTCATGTCAGATAAAACAAGAACAAAAAAATTTAACGAAGGCGATATTATTTTCAAAGAGGGTGAATACGGTAATACATTTTATATAATTAAATCAGGATCAGTTGATGTCGTCAAGGGACTGGGAGAAGAAGGTGAAATCGTTATAGCCAGGCTCGGGAAGAATGAAATATTCGGAGAGATGGCTATTTTCGGTGACAAGCTCCGCTCAGCAACGATCAGGGCTGCTGAAGACCTGGAAGTTACAGAAGTCAGCGAAAATGTTATTAAGTACAAAATGCCCTCTTCTCCTGAATGGGTTAAAACAATGTTCGAAGTCCTGGTAAAAAGACTTAAAGAGACCAATAAAAAGATCAAAGGTCACTTTAAACTGGGTGTAGGTTTAAGCCTTTATAATCTTCTTTCATTAATTTTGTATAAACACGGTAAAAAAACACATGAAGGTATCGAGCTTAAATTCGATGACACAATAAAAAGAATAACTCAGATCATCGGTGTTTCAAAGACAGATATAGAAAAACTTCTGGCAGAATTGAAGTTTATTAATGTTATTAGATTCTCAAAATCCAAAAATGAAATAACAATAACAGATGAAAAGAAATTCAGCGAATTTCTGGAGTTTTCATCAAAAGCTGTTGAAACAAAAGACCTTATTCCCGAAGGATTTGAAAATCTTTCAAATGATGAAAAGAAAAAGATTACTTATTACAAGGAACTTCTTAAGATCCTGATGCGAAATTATCCTGATATCTTTATTATTACGTGATAAAAAATTATAATTTAGGATTTTTTTTTGATTTTCTTCTTTTTTTTAGTCTTATCCAAAATTGTACCTGTTAAATCTGCTCCTGTTAAATCTGCTCCTGTTAAATTTGCTCCTGTTAAATTTGCTCTTCTTAAATATGCTCCAGTTAAATCTGCTTCTGTTAAATTTGCTCCTGATAAATCTGCTTCTGATAAATTTGCTCTTTTTAAATTTGCTCCAGTTAAATTTGCTTCTGTTAAATTTGCTCCTGATAAATCTGCTCCTGATAAATTTGCTCCTGTTAAATTTGCTCCAGTTAAATTTGCTCCTTTTAAATTTGCTCCTGTTAAAATCGAAAGTAGTAGATCTGCTCTTTTAAAATTTGTTCTTTCCAAATTAGCACTATATAAATTTATGTAAAATAATCTTCCTTCAGATAATGAAGAACCACGCAAATTTGCATAATACAAATCTTTTATATATAATATGGAATTATCTAATCTTAAATAATTAAGAAAATTTAATATAAATTCATTACGTATAGTTCTTT
>JBHPGK010000143.1:0-9453 GCA_042570605.1 Candidatus Zhuqueibacterota bacterium | reverse complement strand
GTTAAAGTATTAACTGATCTGGGTCTTGAGGTGGAAGTAGATGAATGCGGTAAGGAATTCGGCAGCAATTATGGGAATATTTTTGCTAAATTTAAAGGCAGTGATCCTAACAGACCCACGATTATATTATCTGCTCACATGGATACCGTCGTACCCGGTACGGATATAAAGCCTGTTATTGAGGGTGATACAATAAAATCTGATGGTTCTACTGTATTGGGTTCTGATGATAAGTCAGGCATTGCGATAATCATTGAAGTCATTAAAAATATTATTGAAGAAAAATCACCTTCCGGAGATATTGAAATTATCTTTTCAATAAGTGAAGAAACGGGATTACAGGGAGCAAAGGGTTTTGATGTTTCCAAACTTAATGGTAAACTGGGTTATGCACTTGATTCCACAGAGCCGGATGAAGTATATATTGGTGCTCCGTCTGCAGTGACCATAGATATAAAGATTTTCGGTCTTGCAGCTCATGCCGGTATTGCACCCGAAAAGGGTATTAATGCAATTAAGGTGGCATCTGAAGCTATTGCAAAGATGAAGATAGGAAGACATGACGAAGATCTTTTTGAACCTGCTGGTTTTTTTGTTGGGCAAACAAAGCAGGATTAATCAAAATCAAACAGACTATTATTAATGTTAATCTATAATATCTAATCACTTTCTTTTTCTCATTTGTAAAATCATCGGTGTTCCTGTAAAAGGATACTTTTCCCTGATCTTGTTCTCTAAAAATCTTTTATAACTTGTTTTTAATCCTTTTGGTTCATTAACAAATAGAACGAAAACTGGAGGTGAAGTTTTTACCTGAGTAATATACTTAATTGAAACCTGTTTTCCACTAAAATGCGGAGGAGGGTTTTTCTCAATGATATTACGCAGTAATCCATTTAAAACACTTGTCTCAATACGTTGGTTCCTATGACTATATACTTCTTCAATAAGATCAACGACTTTCCAAATTCTTGTTTTATTTAAAACTGAGATAGTAATATAAGGAATAAAATCGAATAATTTAAGTTTATTATTCAAATGTTCTTCAACTTTTTTTACATGATTTTCTTTGTCTTCGATCAGATCCCATTTGTTCAGTCCAATAATAACACTTTTCCCCTTCTGAAGAGAAAAATCTATTATCTTTAAATCCTGAACGCTGATGTTTTCTTCAACATCGACAATAACTAAAATAATATCTGCAGCTTCAATACTTTTTATTGTCCTCAGGTTTGCATAATATTCTACATTTTCGAACTCTTTGTATTTTTTTCTCAAACCGGCAGTATCAACAATTTTGAATTTCTGCTTGTTCCTTTTGAATTCAGAGTCAATTGAATCTCTTGTAGTGGACGGTATATTTGTTACTATTGACCTCTCTTCCCCCGTTACTGCATTTACAAAAGATGATTTCCCAACATTTGGTTTTCCTGCAACTACAAACTTAATGATCCCTTCTTCTTCATCTTCTGAGTCTCTCAATTCAAGATTGCTTATCACTTCATCAAGCAAATCTCCAATACTTCTCCCGATCAAGGCTGATATTTTAAAAATATTTTCGGCACCCAATTTATAAAACTCATCTGCTTCGAACTCTCTTTCAGCATTATCAACCTTATTTATTACAGTAATGACCTTTTTTGGGTTTTTTATTAAAATTCTGTTGATCTCAAAATCAAGGTCAGTAATTCCGGTAGAAAGATCTAATAAAAATATAATTACATCAGCTTCTCTAATTGAACTTTCGACCTGTTTTTTAACCTGTGCAGCAATAATGTCCTTCGTTTTCGGATCATATCCGCCTGTATCAGTAATTATAAATTCTGTACCGCTCCAATACGTTTCTTTATAATTCCTGTCCCTCGTAATGCCCGGACTGTCATCCACAATCGCTTTCCTGGATTTGGTGATCCGGTTAAACAAGGTTGATTTGCCCACATTTGGCCTGCCTACAATGGCAACTATCGGTAGTTTTTTCATTTTGGACTTTCTAAATATTTTTTCAGTTTAACATCGTCAAAAATCATAATTTTTGAACTTACAGCTTTTTCTAAATCACAATATTTCAAATCATCAATAAATTTATCGTCATGATTCAGACAATTTGGCGGTAACAGGAATAAATCGATCTCTTTATGACTTAGAATTTCCTTTTTTATATCATTTCCTGCCAATAAGCCGCTTACTTTAACAGAATCTCCAAAAAATTCATTTTTCACCGGATAAACATATGCATTAACGTTTTTTATATCGTTTAGCATAGGTAAAAAATACTCTTTGATTATATTTATTGCCTGAAATCCGGTAATTATACCAATGTTAATATCTACGGCAGATTCAGAAGGCAGCTGTTTTTTTATCACATCTATTTCGTTAATAAAATATCTGGTGAGACCTACTCCATTTTCTATTTGTTTAAATCCGTCATAATCTTCATATCCGGGAAAATCTCTGTCTGTAAGAATATAAAACTCATCACTTAAATAAACGAAATTATCTCCGGTCTTTCTTTTGTAATATTTTTGTTTTTCCATTATAAAATCGATGATTTCCGAAGCTATATCCTTAGTAACAGGTTTGATCTGATGAAGTGCTCCCCTGTGTTTAGTAAGACCCACCGGAACTACTGCAATTGTACTGAAATACGGATAATATTTAAAAAGCCCTGAAATTGTCTGCTTTAAAATTTCCCCATCATTAATACCGGGGCATAATACAATCTGTCCATGCATCTCAATTTTATTATCAGCCAAAAAAGAAATTTTTCCTGACAGGTCATCATCTTTCTTTAAATCTAAAAGTTTTTTCCTTACTTCATTATCTATTGCATGAACAGATATATAGAGAGGGCTTAATCTTAACTGGACAATTTTCTTAAGGTCCTTTTTTCTGATATTTGTAAGAGTTACATAATTCCCAAATAAGAAAGATAGCCTGTAATCTTCATCTTTAAAATAGATTTCTTTCCTCATCCCGGCGGGATTTTGATCGACAAAACAGAAAATACATTTATTCCCGCAATGCTTGAATCTCATGGACTCAAATGTCAAACCAAGATTTTCATTGAAATCCTTCTCTATATCATATCCTATTTTTTCCCCATTTCTGATAACAACTAATTCAATGTTTTCATCAGCTGAATGAAATTTAAAATCAATAATATCATCTATATCATGACCGTTAATCTCTACCAGATTATCACCGGTTTTTAATCCGGCAAAATCCGCAATTGTTTCTTTTTCAATGTCTATGATCTTCAATTAAGAACTTCCTTGCTTAAAGATATATAATATTGTAAATTTGACAATAATTATCAAATGTTTTATGAATAAATTAAATTATATCCTTGTCATTGCACTGTTTTTATTATTCAGTACCTGCACCAAAGAAAGCAGTCCCTCTTTTAATGAAACTGAAAAAGAGGAAATTGCAGATGCAATTAAAGCCCTGACAATTCTATCTAAAATAGATACAACAAGGATACAATTCCTTGACGATAGTTTACTCCAAATGCTGTCGAAAGTAGAAGGTTTTGAAGAATATCTTACGAATATCTCCAAAGACAGCCTGATTAGTATTGAAGACTTCTTACAAATTTACAGAAAAATAAACAAAGAGCTCAATACCAGACAAAGATCCGAAAACCCTGCTAAAGACCGCTAATTCTTTATATTATAACATGAATCATAATATACTTAAACCAGAAGTTGAAGCATGCAGAGATTGTTAAAGAGGTGAAATAGAGATAAAATATTTTAAGTAGGAACCCTGACTATCTCAGCACCGAGTGCTTGAAGTTTTTCTCCGATCCTCTCATATCCCCTGTCAATATGGTAAATTCTCAGAATTTCCGTTTTACCTTCCGCTATCAGCCCTGCAAGCACAAGCGATGCACTTGCTCTGAGGTCGGTAGACATTACCGGTGCCCCTTTCAATTTATTTACACCGGTAACAATTGCGATATTATTTTCCATTTTAATATCAGCACCTAACCTGACAAGTTCTGCAACGTGTGTAAACCTGTCTAAAAAGATTCTATCTTCAATATAACTTATTCCGTCTGCATAGGCCATTAATGCTATCCATTGCGCCTGCATATCAGTAGGAAATCCCGGATAAACACCTGTAATTACATCAACAGATTTAAGTGATCCTCCCGGATTACTTATTTTGACTTTATCCTTATTTATTGTTAATTCATTACCAGCAATCTTGAGCTTCTCCAAAACAGATTCAAAATGTCCGGGAATACAATCACGTATTTCCACTTCTCCGCAGGTAATTGCCCCGGCAACAAGGTATGTGGCAGCCTCAATTCTATCAGGGATCATTTTCTCTTCAACCGGATGCAGTTCCTTAACGCCTGTCACCGCTAATGTATCAGAACCCAAACCTTCAATTTCTGCACCCATTTTTAAAAGGAATTTAACTAAAGATTCGATTTCCGGTTCTTTTGCAGCATTATTTATTACAGTTGTACCTTCAGCAAGAACTGCAGCCATAAGAATATTACCTGTTGCCCCAACACTTGATTTTGGAAAATCAATAAGATTCCCTTTCAATTTTTTGGTATTTGCATTTATATATCCTTCATCAAGCTCAATATTAACATTCAGTTTCTTTATGCCCTGAATATGCAGGTCAACAGGTCTTGGACCCCATGCACATCCTCCCGGCAAAGAGACTTTTGCCTTTTTAAACCTGCCAAGTAATGAACCAAGCACATAAATTGAGGCTCTCATTTTTCTTACTATATCATAAGGAGCAACATAATTGTTTACATTTGAAGTATCTATCTCAAGAATATTGTTGAAAAACTCGACCTGAGCACCAAGATGTTTCAATAAACCGATCATTGAATGAACATCTTTTAAATCAGGAACATTTGACAATTTATATTTCCCTGGGGCTAAAATCGTTGCTGCAATAACAGGTAATGTGGCGTTCTTAGATCCGCTGATCTTTACGCTGCCTTTTAAACTTTTCCCACCTCTTATGATAAATTTATCCATTGTCTTTCCTTAACATTTCTTCCGCATTTAAAAGATTAATTTCAGTAACGGTTTCTCCACCAAGAAGCCGTGCAATTTCAGGGATTCTTTCTTCAAATGTTAATTTTTTTACATATGAATTTGTTATTTCCTCAGAATCGGTTTTTTCAATTGAGAAATGAGATTCCCCTTTTACTGCGATTTGAGGCAAATGTGTAATACATAGAATTTGTCTTTTAGCTGAAAGTTTTTTCAATTCACTTCCTACTACCGAAGCTATCCTGCCGGAAATCCCGCTGTCAATTTCATCGAAAACCATAACAGGAATATTATCTATTTCAGATAATGCAGATTTTAAAGCTAACATAATTCGTGATATTTCCCCTCCCGACGCAATTTTCAGAAGGTTTCGAGGTTCAACGTTTTTTATTGTTGATATCAGAAATGACACATTATCAAATCCATCCTCCGCAATATTGTTAATAATTCCAAATTCATTTTCAAAATTATTAACAGGCTCCCGTCTTTCAATATTTATTTTAAAAACAGCATCCTTTATTCCAAGATGATGTAGATGTTCTGTGATAACCTTCTCCATTTCCAATGATATTTTTTTTCTTTTTTCAGAGAGTTCTTTTGCATTTTTCAACAGTTCTTTAGATATATCTTTTAGTTCCTCATCATAATTTGCAATTAAATCATCGATGTTTAAATCAAAATCAAGCTCATTTTCAAATTTTTCTTTATTTTGCAGTACTTCAGTTATCGATCCGCCGTATTTACGTTTCAAGATGTCTATTTCCCTTAACCTCAATCTTAATTGTTCGAGTTTTTCAGAATTAAACTCTATATTTGATTTATAATCCCTTATAAAATCCGCTGTCTCCATGCAAATGATCCGCGTACTTTCAATCTCATTTGTATAATTGCCAAAATACTTGTCAATTGAAGCTAACTCGGTTAAATCATTTGATATTATGTTCAATCCATCCAATAAAGAATTTTCATCTTCATAAAGTCTTTTGAATACATTGTTTGATAATTCAAATAATTTTTCACTATTCTCCAGAATTCTTATTTCGCTTTCCAGATTCGAATCTTCATTTTCCGCCGGATTTGTTTTTTTTATTTCATTTAGCTGAAATTCGATCAATTCTCTTTTACTTTCAAATTGTTTCTTTTCTATTATCAATTTAGATCTTTTATTATATATTCCCTTAAATTTCATTAAATGATCTTTTACTATCCCGGAAATTCCAGTGATTTTCCCGAATCGGTCGATAAATCCCGGATAATTCTCATGGTAAAAAAGTGACTGGTGCTGATGCTGTCCATGAAGATCAACCAGAATGTTACCGATATCTTTCAAATCAGATAAGCTGCATGGAGTATCATTAATAAAATTTCGTGTTTTACCTGATGCGTAAATTTCCCGCCGAAGAATTAGATCCTCATCCTCCGGTAAATCAAATGTATCATTTTTGAATGAAGGGATATTTGAAGTATCGATTACAATCTCAATTATTCCTTTAATGGCACCTTTTCTTACGATTTCAGGTGAAGATTTCTCGCCCGTAATATAATTGATGGAATTTACTATAAGGGATTTACCTGTTCCTGTTTCGCCTGTAATAATATTCAAACCCATAGAAAAGTCTAATTCGACTTCTTTTATTAAAACAATGTCCTTAATTGTAAGTGATTTGAGCATACTATTCTATGGATACTTTCCAGAGGTTAGTTAATCCATCCCTGTACGATGCAAACAGGATTGACTGATCATCAGGATACCAGCAAGGAGAGGAATCATTCGCTGAATTAAATGTAATCTGTTTTACATTGCTCCTATTATTAATTTCCAATGTCCAAATATCCCAGTTACCTTTCCAGTTAGAAGCAAAAGCAAGAAAATTACTGTCCCATGACCACGAAGGCATATCTTCATCTGCCGGACTGGAAGTCAGTCTTATTACCTCACTGGTTTGAAGTAAATAAAGGTAAATATCCCGGCTGCCGTTTCTGTTGGATACAAAAGCAATCTTTTCTCCATCCGGAGACCATACACTTCTGAAATTTTCAGTACCGCCTGTTTCAATATGAATCTCTTCTTCCGTGCTGATGGTGTAAATAAAAATATCAAGATAACCGTTTATATTTGAAGTCAGGGTGATTCTATCATCCTGCGGCGAAAGCCATGGCATCGATCTGGAATAAGGCTTTTCCGGTAAAGATGTTACAGTCGAGTTATCCAGGGATACTATATTAATATTTTCACTGTTGTCCTCAATTTTTGAATATACAATTTTATTGCTGAAATAAGACCAGCTTGGTGTCTTTTCTTCTGCAGAATCATTAGTGACCTTTGTGGTAGAACCATCAAACTGTAAAATCCAGATATCCTTAATACCGTCTTCAGATGCTATGAACGCGATTCTTTCATCCGTTCCGTTAACTGATGGTGAATATACACCATTTTGCAGATCTGTAATTTGCAGTAGTCCGGATTCTACTTCAAGAAATTCTTCGGGCTGGTTATCACTGCTTTTATCTTTACTGGAAGTCAATAAAAATAATCCGCCTAATGTTGTTAGATTTAGTTTGCCGCATGAGAAAATTAAAACTGAGAGACACAAAATAAAGCTAAAAGTTTTTTTACTCATATTCATACATCTATATTTTTGCAGTTATTATTCTATCTAATTTAGCGTAGTCTTTATATGCTTTAATTTCCTTAAAATCCTCCGATTCCAGAATTTCTATTACCTTTTCTTTTTGGTCATATCCAATTTCAAAAAACAAAGCTCCATTTTTACTCAACCATTTCTTGGATTTTGGTATGATTTCCCTGTAATATTTTAAACCATCGGAATTATCACAGACCGAATCATCTGGTTCAAAGTCCCTTACCTCTGCTTGAATATTTTTATAATCTTCCTTTGAAATATACGGAGGATTAGAAACAATTAGATCAAACGAAGAATATTCCTTTTCATCAACATCAAATATCGATTCCATTTTGAACTTTATTATATTATCAACATCGTTCAATTTTGCGTTTTCTTTAGCAATTTCCAGTATCTTTTCCCATATATCTGTTGCAATAATTCTTGGATTTTCTAAATATTTTGCAAGACTAACTGCTATATTACCGGATCCAGTTCCAATATCGAGTATATATAACTCACTTTCACAATCTTTATATTGTTCCACTATAAATTCAACAAGAATTTCTGTTTCCGGTCTGGGAATTAAGACATTTTTATTTATTTTAAACGGTAATGACATAAATTCAATTTCGCCTAATATATACTGAACAGGTTCTTTATTAGTTCTCCTTTTTATCAGATTTCGAAAACTATTGATTTCAACAGGATCAACAGGTTTGTCGAAATTCAGATAAAGATCAAGTCTTTTCATGTTTAAAGTGTGGGCAAGTAATATTTCAGTACTGGTCCTTGGGGCATCAATCCCTTTTGATCTAAGAAAATCCGCCGTTGTATTTAATAAATCGATTATTTTCCAAGTCTCATTTTTCAAGTTGTTCTAATTCCCTGTTTATTTTCTCGCTCCTGTCGGCAATCATTAATTTTTCCAATAATTCATCAATCTCCCCGTTTAAAATCGATTCTAATTTATGCAGCGATAAATTTATACGGTGATCTGTTACCCTGTTTTGGGGGAAGTTGTAAGTTCTGATCTTTTCGCTTCTGTCACCTGTCAGGATTTGACTTCTTCTTTCAATGGCAACTTTTTCTTCATTTTCAGATCTTACCTGGTCATATAACCTGGCTCGTAATACTTTTAAAGCTTTTGCCTTGTTTTTATGCTGGGATTTTTCATCCTGGCATGTTACAACCATAGCTGTGGGCACATGAGTAACTCTAACTGCTGAATCAGTCGTATTTACACTCTGTCCTCCGGGACCGGATGAACGGTAAACATCAACTTTAATATCCTTGGGATCAATATAAATGTCAATTTCTTCAGCATCAGGAAGTACAGCTACTGAAGCAGCAGATGTATGAATTCTCCCACCGGATTCTGTTACGGGAATTCTCTGAACCCTGTGAACACCACTTTCATATTTTAATGAACCATATGCATTTTTACCGTCAACCAGACATATAACCTCTTTAAATCCACCCACTTCAGCAGGGTTTACAGACAACTCTTCAAGTTTCCATCCTTTTTCCTCAATAAACCTTGAATACATTCTAAATAGATCGCCGGCAAAAAGCGCAGCTTCAAGTCCGCCTGTTCCGGCTCTAATTTCAATAACACAGTTTTTATGGTCATTAGTATCTTTCGGCAGTAATAGAATTTTTAACTCGCTTTCAATATCCGAAAATTTTTCTTCAAGTTCATCAAGTTCAGTTTTTGCCATTTCACGTAATTCTTTGTCTGAAGAATCTTTTATGATTTCCTTATCCTCAGTAATGGATTTCAGTATTTGCTTATAAAC
>JBHPGK010000142.1:0-9483 GCA_042570605.1 Candidatus Zhuqueibacterota bacterium | reverse complement strand
CGTATCTATCTTTGTCCATGTAAATCCTGCGTCAATTGAAATATCCGAACCGGAAGGTCCTAAAGTCAATAGTTTTTTACCTTTCGTACCCGGGATATAAGATACGCATTCACGGAATCCTGAAGGCTGGAAACCGTCATCAGGCAGCGCCCAAGTAAGACCGCCATCGAAAGTAACGGCAGCATTTTTTTCAATATCATTTATATTCTGGTAATCCCCGCCGACAATTACTCCATTATTATCATCATAAAAAGACACACTAAATGTGCCTTGAGAGGAATTTCCGGATATCAATGGAGTTTTAACGGTTTTCCATGTTTTTCCTCTGTCTTTCGTTATAAAAATACGGGTGGTACTTCCGCCTGTAACAAACCAGGCATTTATATTTCCCTGTACGGTCAAGCAAGTCCCGCTTGCTGCAAACTCAGCTTCTCCCTGGTCTGCGGAAGGGACATTTTCCGGATCAATGGTTATCCAGGTTTCTCCGCCATTTTCAGTGGTCAATAGAATAAACCTTCCATCAATAGGATCACCCACAACAATGCCGTTCCCGGAATTCCAGAAAGCCATAGCATTAAGAAAAATTCCGGGAGAGTCATTTGAGTACTGTTCTATCCAGTTAAGCCCTCCATCAAGGGTTTTATATATTTTCCCCGGTCTGCCTGCACTCATAAGATATGCCGTATTTTCATTGAAAGCATGTATATCCCTGAAATCAATGGTATTAGCACCCGGGACTGTACCAAACATCCAGGTTTTTCCTCCGTCAATAGTCCTCCCAAAAGTACCTGCAAGTCCGCTTACCCATGCAGTATTTTCATCTACTGCGCTTACACCCCTGAAATTAGCAATAGACTTGCTCGCCTGTAATTCGAATGAGACATTCATTTCATCATTTGTATTACAGGAAACAATTAAGAAAAATACTGCTGTGAGAATAGTCTTGCTGTATATATTTTTCATAGTTCTCTTCATTAATGTCCGGTTAATTTTAATATTGAGATTCTTCTTCCGGTAAACCGGAATAAGAATGACGAAAAACATAGACCGTAAGCGTCATTCTGAACGTAACGCAGTGAAGTGAAGAATCTCATTTGTCAATTTAGAATTATTTTTCTCATTTAATCATTTATTAAATAATATGTTACAGCTAATATATCCATTTTTTACCGGAGAGAAATGCTGATTCTATTAAGTTTGTTAATACAAATTTAAAATTGTTGTTTACTCAATTCATTTATATTGTCATTTTTTGAAAATGGGCGCAGCCTGAAACTGTACGAATATTCTTTGGGATAAAGTGTATACTCCGGATGCGGTTTTGCCCTGTCTCCCCAGCTCGTATCACCTCCTACACCCATCTGCTTATAATCGATATTAAATGTCACAAGGTCACGTTTTTTTAAATGATAAGTATGCCTCTGCTCTTTTTCAGGCCCGTTTTCAAAATCATCTATACTAAAATGACCGGCACTGATACTTATAAGAGGTAATCCGGCAGCCAGTATGCCGGTTCCATTTTTATTTTTAAGAGTTACCCACCTGACATCGGTTTTGTTCCCGTTTTCCTGAGGTCTTATATACGGGTGATACTGTTCGGCAACTGTTCCTGAATAAATGCCTACAGGAGCGCCGGTTTTGCGATCCCAGTAACTCTCAAAAGGTCCCCTGCCGTACCATGTCATATTATCGAACTCAACCGGCAGGATCATCTGCATGCCGAAACGGGGCAGTTCAGGTAATTCTTCATATCCCGGTTTAAATCTGCCCGATACTATTATATCTCCGCTTCCGAGTATCCTGTAATCCGTAAAATATTTTGAGCTGACTGACGGCAATTCCGAGTTGACACTGATAATAATTTCTTTATTATTGACCTGTTTTATCTCTATACCCTCGATTTTCCTCTTTTTTCCTGCATCTTTCCAGACGGTAAGACGCTTCTGCATATTGCCGCCAAAATCATTATCGGTCGGAGCCCGCCAGAAATTTGGAACAGGTCCCGTTCTTATAATTTCAGTCCCTTCATATTTTAAAGACGATAAAACGCCTTCTTTTTTATCAAACAGAATACTGAAATTTCGCCCGTTTATCTCTGCCCTGTCTGAAGTTTCCCTTAAAGACAGGTTTTGCATCACAGTAATATCAACTTTTGGATACGGTTCAAATACGGGCAGTTTAAACTGTTCCCAGGCGGCTTCCCAGCCTTTTGAAAGAATTCCGGTGCTTTCTTTTAAGATAAAGCTTAATTTCAAGAAATATTCCACACCCGGTTCAATATCAATTACAGGTAATGAAATTTTCACTGTCTTTTTCCCATGAGGCGGTATGCTTAAAGGATGAATAGAACCGGAAGCCACTGTTTTTTCATCTCCTGTAACAATCCAGTTTAAATTATACTTATCACTATTTGTAAAGTCATACCTGTTGGTTATCTCAATCTCACTGGTTTTGAGGTCAACCGGCTTGAATGTAAAATACTGGTATACTTTTTTAACTTCCCAAATATGTGGATGAATCTCCCTGTCCGGGAAAACGAGCCCGTTTATAAGAAAATTTTTATCATTTGGAATATCAGGGGGTCCAAAATCACCTCCGTAAGCCCAGTATTCTTCTCCGTCCGCCGTTTTTTGACCGAATCCCTGGTCTACCCAGTCCCATATGAAACCACCCTGCAGTTCTCTTACCGAATAAATATAATCCCAGTAATCCAAAAAATTCCCTACGCTGTTCCCCATTGCATGGGCATATTCACACAAAATAAGAGGTCTGTCGATACCGTTTTTAATATATTCTTTCAGATGATCAATTGTGCGGTACATCGGGCAGATAATATCAGTATGAGGTTTTTGATCCGCTTGTTCGTACTGCACAGGTCTGGACGGGTCACGCTCTTTTATCCATTTGTATACAGCTTCAAAATTGACACCGTCACCTGCCTCGTTACCCATTGACCAGATTATTATCGACGGATGGTTCTTGTCCCGCTCCAGCATTGCGGCTGCTCTCGCAATATGTGCTTCCCGCCAAACGGGATCATTACCCAGGGTTTTATCAGGATCATATCCCATACCGTGAGATTCAATATTTGCCTCATCGATCACATAAAGCCCGTATTCATCGCAGAGTTCATACCATCGCGGTACATTTGGATAATGACTTGTCCTCACAGCATTTATATTGAACTGTTTCATCAATTGTATGTCCATTATCATGTATTTTTCCGATACTACCCTGCCGGTTTCCGGTTCATGCTCATGCCTGTTGACGCCTTTAATATATACAGGTACACCATTTATAAGAAGCTGCTTATTCCTGATCTCTATTTTTCTAAAACCAACCTTACAAGAGACAGCTTCAACGGTTTTGCCGGAATTATCTTTTAAAACAAGGACAAGAGTATAAAGATTTGGAGTTTCGGCAGTCCATTTGTCCGGAGTTCTAACAAAATATTCAAATTTTAACTGTGATTCACTTTTAGAGTCTATTTTTATATTTTTTTCAGATGGATGAACCAAAACGGATTTCTTCTCCTTATCAAGAAGGTCTATAGATACTGAATATCCTTCAATATTTTCATGCAGGTAATTTTTCAGATCAACAGTTACATTCAGTTGTCCATCATCGTAGTTTTTATCCAGGTCTGCACTAACGAAATAGTCCTTGATATTTACCTGTGGAATAGAATACAGAAAAACATCTCTTTCAATGCCGCTTACTTTCCAGTAATCCTGTCCTTCAAGGTAAGCCCCGTCACTCCAGCGGTAGACTTCAAGAGATAGTGTGTTTTTCCCTTTTCGCAAATATTTTGTAACATTAAACTCAGCAGGAGTTTTACTGTCCTGGCTGTATCCAACCTTAAGGTCATTGATCCAGAGGTAAAATGCGGATTTTACGCCGCCGAAGTGCAGAAAAACCTGCCTGTCTTTCCATCCATCTGGAACTATAAAAGTTCTTTTATATGAACCTACGGGATTCCAGTCATGCGGTACATGCGGAGGATTTGCAGGGAATGGATAAGCTTCATCTGTATATAACGGTATGCCGTACCCCTGAAATTCCCAGTTGCTCGGGACAAGGATATCGTCCCAGCCGCTTACATCGAAATCATCCCTGTAAAAATCAACGGGCCTATCGGCAGGTTTTTTTACCCAGTTGAATTTCCATGTCCCGTTCAGGGATTTATAATAAGGGGATTCCTCTTTATTGTTTTCAATAGCAGACTCAATATCCGCGTAAGGTATATACGTACAGTGGGGCTTTTCTTTATTTACTGCAAATACAGCAGGATTTTCCCAGTCGTTTGGTTTATTTTGATTCATTGTTTTCTCCGGTAACTTTTGCCCGGCACATCCTGTAAATAATACAATTACTGTTAATATTATTGCTAAATATTTCATTTTTTAAAAGTAACTAAATTCTATTTGAACATAATTTCCTAATTTATTAATATAAAGATTTTTACATTTCTATAAAGGAATATTTTCACCTTTCACTTATTATTAACAGCCGCCCTTTCCCCTGCGGGACAGGAATTCTCTCGCCCGGCTTAAATTGCGCTGAATTCTGAAAATCTTTTATCGCAGGGGCTTCAATAACGGCATTATCAGGATCGATTCCCAAAGATATCCAGTCAATGTTCAGTCTAACAGAAACATCTTCCTCAGCCCAGCTTGCAATTGAAACAAGTGTTTTTCCGCTCTTTACATAGGCAGTAGCCTTAACCAGAGGTCTATCTGTCCTTACAGGGCAGTTTGATGACCAGTATCCTGTCATTTTGCTTTCATCTATACCAAAATCATCCCATACTTTCCAGATGCCTCTTGGATCACCCGCCCACGGCAGACGCGCAGTCATCCCGTATATCATACCGCGCCATTTGTTGCCGCCGCCCTGCAGCATCTCCCCCATCAGTCCAAACGGAATACCTGAGACCTCAACCAGCCAGAAATCCGGTTTGGAATTATAGTCAAAATATTCACCGAACCAGAGCCTGTTTATATAGGGGAAATGTTCCATATACAAAAGCGCACTGTTTATAAAACCGTCCCTGACATTAAACTGGTTTGCAGAGTGCAGGTCGATCAGTGCTCCTTCTCTCCGGTCAAGGATTTTCCTGACACGTTTCATGGTTGTACGGTTAAATGCCACGTCATCGATATACAGCCCGTCTATTTCTACATTTTTTACCAGCCAGTCAAGTCCTTCAACATAATAATTATGCCATCTCGACATACCGCTGTTAATGATTGCGGCGTCTTTCAGATGAGGTACAAACCATGCTGCTATATAATCTGAACCGATATGTTCCTGCAGCCATGAATATCCTCCACCGGGACCTCCGGAAAATATCTCATCTCCAAGGCTGCGTATTGCAAAAAGTTCTGCCGCCCTGTTTGAAAGCTCCCTGATGGTATTGTATATTTTTACCTTTAAACCTTTTGAATGTGCCTCATCTATATATTCTTTCATCTCTTTTACATTTATGAACGGATAATTAATATAAGGATTAGCATTATTAGCATGGTGTACATTAATGGTATTTGCTCCCGTTTCAGCAATTTCTTCAACCGGTTTAAAACTGTGATAAAACCTCGTATTCCAGTGATTTTCTGTGTCAACCGGTTTAAAGGGAGTTATCATAAGGTTAAAATTGAAATAAAGTTCTTCGCCGGATTGGATTTCACGTTCACCGCTGTAACATTTTACTAAAAATGTATTTTCATCTTTTTCAAAAAGATCACACCCGCCTTTACCGTCGTTATACCACGATTTCGGCATATTAAGCGGCTTGGAGAGGTAAAAATTTGTATTAAGCGGTCTTGAATAATTCGCCCCTCTCAATGCGAACTGAAGTCCTGCATTAACATCACCTATCCAGGCACCTTCCTGATTGTGTTTTACTTCCCATTTCCATTTGTGTTCTTCCGGACGGAATCCCCCTTTCAGACCGAGTCCCATCATATACTTAGCCGCATCCTTTTTAACAGGGATCTCGAGGCGCATATCGTTCAGAGCGGTGCTTTTTGAAGTTGTGATCTTCACTTTATATTCCAGAAACCCGTCAAATTCCATATTAGCCTGTATTTCCATTTTCAGATTACCGGCAGTACTTTTTGATTCCCAGCTCACTCTTCCGGGAGTAAATTCAATAAATTTTACACCTTCATTACGCCATTTCAAAATACCTCTCTGCGGATTTTCAATTAATATTTGAATTGGAGAGCTAAGTATCTCCCTGCTCTCCTCACTGATATGTGTAACTTCAGGTGCAAAAAAACTCTTGATACTCTCGGGAAATCCTGACTTATTAATCCTTACATTCCTGCCAAGACAGCTTATAGTGTTGCCGGTTAAATTAACAGGAATGAATGGTGCGACAATATTATCATTAAAAACGATCCTGGAATTGAACCACCGCATCCTTGAATGTCTCCAGGGTTCATTGTCTCCTGAATCTTCAATTATTTCCCCTTTTATATTTAAAATCAGGTTTATTGACTGTTCTTCCAATCCTTCCGGTGCAACGGTTACTTTGCTCTCATATCTGCCGGGAAGCATATCAGGCGGTATCTGGACTCCGCACCACAATGCCTGAACTTTCTCTTTTTCAACAGGGAGGATTTTTTCAAATTTTTCTCCGTCCCAGTTTATGCCCTCTGTATTAAAACATGTGAAATCAGATAGAGGGATCACAGTGCTGCCATTATTACCAATAAGCTCATGAAAGATCACGTCGACATCGTTTATTGATGCCGCATGTGCAAACAGCCCTATCTGAAAAGTATAATATTCACCCGGTGAAGCCTCACCTTTAAAATCGTTAGTCACTCCGTCTAAAATCCATTTCTGAGGAAGATCATCAGTCATCCTTATGGGATGTTTTCTGTCTTCTGGGAATAAAATATAAGATTTTTCAGTATGTTTTGAAATCAGGTCATTTACTTCTGCCTCAGCTGCAATAACTTCCATTGGGTAAAAACTGTTAAATTCATCAACTGACTGAATTTCGACCAGTTTTGCTAATGGAAATTTCTCTAAATTTATATCAGAAGCATTTCCAGTTCTGAGGTTATTCTTTTTTAGCCATTCTTCATCCGCTGTTTCTTCAGGTTCTTTATATATAACTGTTGGATAGTTGCCTCTGCCTTTTATTTCATAAGGCATGTAATAAATATAGTATTCACCTGTTCCGGCTGCAGGCTGAAAAACAATATCTGCGTATTCTCTTTTTATATTTACACGGCATATGTTTTTCACCCTTTCTCCAGTTGCAGCACTGGTTATAATAGTCTCTATTTTATCGGGATTTTTATCTCTTCTCCTCCATTCTATATGGGCTGACACGGCTTCCGAATCGTCTGAAACATTCAATACTGCTCTATGGTTTCCAAGCGAATCTCCATCCCAGGTACCTGTTCCATACATAACGGTACCCTGATCAGAACTGCATTTATTTATTGAAAATATTAGCACAATAACGAAAAACATATAAATACAGGCTTTTAGAAAAGTTAAATATTTCATTTTTATTCCTTAAATTTATTATTTATATGAGCCGAGGTGAAAGAACACCTCGGCAGGCTTGCGTAGTTGTGATAACGATTGCAGCCAGCATAAGTTTCCGGTGAATATGTGCTCTTCTAATAAAAGTAATCACTTCATTACTCCTGAATAAACAGATCACACCTTCATACACTGCTTATAATATTGACACAAAAGCATCGCCTTCGCCGCTGAAGGTGTTCTTTCACCTTCAGCATCTTTCCTTACCTTCTTTACAAAAACCATTTTGAACCGTAATCTGATTTTTTATTATCAATTTCTTGAATATGAACCGGCGATAAGCCGAGGTGAAAGAACACCTCGGCAGGCGAAAAATGTTACTTGTTAACAGCTAACAGTATTAAATCAAATTTTGAATTTTTATATGTCGTTTTGCATTTTAATTTTTAATATTTGATATTATTATCAATACTTACAATCCCTGCTTATTATTATCCGCCGCTGAAGGTGTTCTTTCACCTTCAGCCATTCAAATATTCCTTACAATCCCTGCTTATTATTAGTATATTTAGTGATCAGCAGATTTCTCAGGTCCTTAAACATTTTATGCGATCTTTCCATACAGTCCCTTGTGTAATCCGTCAGGAATTGTTTCGCTTTTTTCGGATCTTTTTTCAGCAGTTCAACCGCTTTTGAATCAATTTCTTTCATTTTATCAAAAAAGTCCGCTTGTAGAGGATCACGAAGCTCATGCAAGTCTTTTATTGCTTCCTGCCATTTAAGATAAAGCAGGTTATCTACAAAGTCTATAGCCCACCTTGCAGAATTATCACTGTATTTATCGGGATCGTATGTCTTGTATAACGGAGAAATCTCCTGCACACCTGCATAAATAGGCACATAAGAGCTTACATGCTGATTATCGAGATAAACCCAGTATACTCCGCCGACCGGATCGGGCAGCCAGCTTCTTAACTGTGCAACCATCCCGTATCCGCCGCGCGAGACCATCCTGCGCCATGTTATGTCAAGAAGTTCCCTCATATCCATGGTTGGAAAAGGAGTTGCAAGAGGACTTTTTTTAAGCCCCCCCTGCCCATCAGGGACAAACCAGTCTGCATCAGCGGTCATGTCATATATTGTCCCCTCAAAAACAGAGCGCTGGAAATCAATAACGTCCTGGACAGACATTTTTTTCTCAGGTTTGACCGAAAACGGATAAATGGAAATATCTTCTATGTACTGATGATATGCATCGTATCCTTTATATGTATTAAGGAGTTTTTTGTTGGGCCATTCCTTTAACGAAGGAGCAACGGTAGTATAGAACAGCCAGAACCTTGACATTGCCCATTCTCTCGGCTGCGGCGAGTACACTTTCTGCCAGATAAACGGTTCACCGCTGTCGGGATCATACCATCCGTGATCGACCGCTACCTGCATGTAATTCTTTGATGCCAAAAAATAATCCGGTCTGCTAAGATCGATCTCCTTTATTGTGCTCCAGTTAGGCACCATTGCAACATGGTCATCAGGCACTCTCTGTGCTGCCCATATAGCACCCAGTTTCCCGCTTCCCGGTTCCCATTCAGTACCTACGCTGAAAATCTCCAGCACCCAAGCTTCATTCGGATCTGCGATGCATAAAGCTTCGGATTCAGGTCCGCATGAAGGCAGAAAACCGTATTCCTCCATCAGGGAGGTTATCAATTTTATTGCTTCTCTGGCAGTTTTGCACCTCTGAAGTGCAAAAACCTGAGCCTGTTCGACCGTCATAATCTGCTCACCTGTTCCGCGGTCAACTTTTAACTCCTCTTTCTGGCTTAAAGTGCTCTCACCTATTGCAAGCTGATATTCATTCATATGCGGATAGGCTGAATGAAAATATGTATAGGTCTTTTCTACCTGCGGAATATAACCCAGTATCTCACCGAAATTTTCAATAGGTTTCCTAACATCCTGAATACCATAATATAC
>JBHPGK010000141.1:0-9483 GCA_042570605.1 Candidatus Zhuqueibacterota bacterium | reverse complement strand
CCCTTCCGTAATTTTCATGCCCATAGTATTTATAAAATCATGTTCAACGATTATAGTTAAAACATTTCTTGAGAATCTATTATTTGAGCCGTCAATAGTAATTGGGAAATTATAATCTTTTTCAGTTCCTGACCAGGGTATAGAAGAGCACGCACTTAGACCAACTACGTCCGGATTGGATAAAATCTCATTTTTTATTGATCTGAAGTTTTTCTGAATAATTTGATCCCGTATCGGGATTACTATTAAATGTTTTCTATCGTAGCCTAAGTCAGTATTTTTAAGAAAATCCAATTGATTATAGATGGTAATCGTTCCTATAATCAGAATAATAGAAATTGTGAATTGAAATGTTACGAGGATGTACCTTAATTTTAAAGGCGATTTAAAATTGTATTCTGTTATATATTTTGATTGTATGATCTGGGCAGGCTGAAAACGTGAAAGGAAAAATGCAGGATAGCTCCCTGCTGTTAATCCAATAAACACAGAGAAGGTGATTAGCTTAATTAATAATCCAAAATCGCCGAAAACATTAAAATTTAAGTTTTTACCAAAAATGTTATTCAAAACCGGTATAGTGAAATTGATTAATGCTAAAGCCAGAATTAAGGAAATTATTGTATAAGAAACAGATTCTATAGAAAACTGTTTTATCAATGTAATCCTGTCTGCTCCAACCACTTTTCTTATACCTACTTCTTTTGCACGTTTTTCATATCTGGCTGTCGATAGGTTCATAAAGTTAATACACGCAATCAAAAGTATAAAAACAGCTATTACAGAATAGATATAAATATATTTAATATTCCCCGTTGGTTCAATTTCACTCTCTCTCTGTGAGAACAGAAATATATCCTCAAGAGGCTGCAGTTTGAACTTCCACTTAGATTTCGCCCAGGAACCGATATGCTTTTCAGTAAAATTTTCAAATTGAGTTTCAATTAATGACTTTGTTCGTTCGTCCTTTATTAAAAGATAAGTATAGACAGGAGGCCAGTGCCAGGTAGCCTTGTATTCAAGATTTTTGAAAAGAGTAAGGAAATCAAACTTGAAATGTGAATTTTCGGGGACGTTCTCTAATACACCGGTGACAGTTAAATTTAATCTGCTCTCGACTTTCAGTACTTTTCCAATTGGATCTGCATTTCCAAAATATTTTTTTGCCATATTCTTTGTGATTAGAATCGAACCCGGTCTTTGTAAAGCAGAATTAGGTGAACCTCGAGTTAATTTGAAAGAGAACACATTAAAAATTGTTGAATCTGTGAAAAAGAACCTGTTCTCCTGGAATTTTTTCTCTTTGTTATATTCAACCGAAACGCTTTGTTGAAAAAATCTGACTGCAGAGGATATATCCGGGTAGTCAGTCATTAGCGCAGGTCCCAGAGGAGCATATACATAAGCAAGATGTCGAACTGCGTCCTCGTCCATCCTGTCAAGTATAACACGGTAAATATTTTTTCTGTTTTCGTGATATTTGTCATAACTGAGTTCATTCTGAACGAACAAATATATCAGTATGCAGCAGGCAATACCTATAGATAATCCGAAAATATTTATCAGGGAGTATAATTTTTGTCTGCGCATTAGACGAAAAGTTACTTTTAAATTATTTTTCAGGCTTGCTATTCCCCAGTATATTATGTTTTTCAAAAATGCAGGTCCTGCAGCTAATATCTGAAACCAGTACCAAATATAAGCTGAAATGAGCCCTTTATTTTCTAAAATTTTATTGAATTGCTGTTCAAAATCTCCCATAGCCTGGTCTCTAACCGAGCTGTCAATTAATTTTGAGAGGATCCATGCTGCGATTTTTGGAGGGTGGGGTGGTCTGTGTTTTATTTCTTTTTCCATTTTAAGTTTTGAATTTGGACTTATATAAAAATTTACTCATTCCTCAGGCTGTCAACCGGGTTTGCGACAGCAGCTTTGATTGACTGATAACTGATTGTAAACAGAGAAATAACGAATACAGTGAAACCTGCAAGGATAAAAGTCTCTAAGTCTATATTTATCCTGTATACAAATCCCTGCAGCCATTTACTCATAACATAATAAGCAATAGGGCAGGCGATAATATTTGCAATGATCAAAAGTAAAAAATAATGTTTAGACATATTATAGACTACACTGATTATTCCTGCACCAAAAACTTTCCTTATTCCTATTTCTTTTCGTTTTTTTTGGGATAAGTAAGAAGTTAATCCAATTAAACCCAGACAGGAAATAAAGACTGCCAATACAGTAAAATGACCGAATATTTTCCCTAATCTTTTTTCTGATGTATAAAGATTATCTAAGGACTGGTCAAGGAAGTAATAATTTAGAGGATAATCCGGTACAAATCTTTTCCAGATTTTTTCCATATTAGCGAGAGTTTCAGTTATATTATCCGATTTTATCTTTATGCACGAAAAATAGCAATCACCTAATCTTAAAACCACCGGATCAATTTTGTGTTTAAATGAACCTGTATGGAAATCAGCTACAACCCCGATAATTACTCCCTCCCTGCCGTGGATGGAAAATTTCTTTCCAATTGCTTCTTCTGCTGTAAGTCCTATTGCTTCTATCGCTTTTTCATTCAGGATATAATTAAATGAATCAGAATCATATTTTTTGGAAAAGGCTCTTCCTGAAATTAGTTTCATATCAAACGTTTTTATATAATCATACGAAACAATAATATCATGCATATATATTTCTTCGCCAGGATCCTTTTTTTCCCAATTAACCTGTTTAACCGGTTGATACATTTTGATTGGTAAAAGTTGAGTTTTTGTTATACTAATAATATTCGGATTTTTTAGAAGATCTTCCTTTATTGAAGAGAAATTATTCTGAAAATCTTCTCTATTTAAAAAATAAATTAGATTTTCCTTTTTGTATCCAAGGTCTCTTGTCCTTGTATACTGAATTTGTTTGAAAACGATAGAGGTTGCAATAATTAAAAATATGGAGACGGAAAATTGAAATACGACAAGAATTTGCCGATAATTTGATTTTCCTGTATAACTTCTTATAGAATTAGTTATTACTTTTACGGGTTTAAAAGATGACAGAAATATTGCCGGGTAACTACCTGAGACTATTCCAGTGAATAATGTGACTACCAATAAGCTGAATAAAACATTTCTTTTCTCAAAAGGATCGAGGGTAAGCTGTTTAAAGACAAGATGATTAAAAGTGGGAAGAAATATTGAAACAATTAACACAGCAAGAAATATTGCAATTATCGACATTAAAATTGATTCTCCGAAGAATTGTATTATTAGGTCACTTCGTTTTGCTCCTGCAACTTTTCTTAATCCTATTTCTTTAGCCCTTATTAATGATTGGGCTGTGGTCAGGTTAATAAAGTTGATACATGCAATCAGTAAAATAAATATCGCTATTAAAGAAAATAAATATACATATGTTATATTTCCTGTATGAGCAAGATCAAAAGAAAAGTTCGAATTTAAATAAATTTCTTTTACGGGTTGGATGAACAGGCTTTTCTTTGAATACGGATCATGTTTTTTAATTAGATTTGTAATTTTTTTAGTAAATTCATCAGCATTACTGCTTTTCTGAAGCAAAACATAAGTATGACCAAGTGAGAAATCCCATTTATCAAACGGTAAGCCAAATTCTCTAATGAAATTGAAGGACCATAAACCGTCAAATCTTAAATGCGAATTGTGCGGTATATCTTTAATAACTCCTGTAATTGTAAATCCTTTTTCTCTTTCTGCGATTTTAAGGATCTTTCCTATTGGCTCTTCATTCCCAAACCATTTTTTAGCATATTCCTCAGAAATTAACATAGAAAAAGGATCATTCAATGCTGTTTTGGGATCCCCCTTAATAAGTGAGAATGAAAATAATTCAAAAAATGCCGGATCAACAGCAGCAATCCGGTCGATTTTTAGAATCTGGTTATCATATTTAAATTCAACACTGGTCTGGTTGTCAAAGTATCTTGACGTGTTTACAATTTCAGGAAATTCTAACTTTAATTGCTCTGATAGTGGTATCGGTGTCTGTGCTTCCAGTACCAATTGATTATCATTCTGTGATTCAACAACAACGCGGTAAAATCTATTAATATTTTGATGAAAATTATCATAACTCAGTTCGTCTTGTACCCATAAAAGTATTAATATGGAAATCGCCATACCAACAGAAAGACCGAAAATATTAATGAAAGTATATGCCTTCTGTTTTCTGATATTCCGAAATGCGATTTTGAGATAATTTCCAAACATAATAAAACTCCAAAAAATTGAATTTTTAATAAAAGCCGGTATGACTGCTAAAATCTGTAACCTGTAATAAAATCCGGCAAAAAACAAACCATTCTTGCTTGCCATTACGTAGTAACGCTCTTCAAAATCGCCCATAGCCTGGTCTCTGACCGACCTGTCAATTAATTTTGAGAGTATCCATGCTGCGATCTTTGGCGGGCTTTTTTTCGTATTATTCATATTCCTCTTTCAGGTCGGTTTTTTTTACATCTCCCCATATAACCGCATTCACTTCCTGAATTTTCTTTAAAGCTTCAATGCCATCCCTTGTCAGCTTATAGTAAACTTTTGCACGTCCCCCGCGCTCCGGTACCGGCTTACCCTTTATTGTGATCACATATCCGTTTTTATGGAGTCTGCCAAGCGGTCCATAAATAGCACCAAGAAGCCATTTCTCTCCCGTAGCTTTTATAACTTCATCGCGTATCGGCATTCCATAAGCACTGTCTTTGAGCTTCCAGATGGCAAGTAATATTATCTCTTCAATTCTTGATAAAAGTTTCATTTTCTACACCTGCTTTTATATTTATGCGTTTATTGATAAAATCGATTTGTATTTCTATACGTTTATTGATAAAATATGTTGCAAGTTAAATTTGTTTTTTTTCAAAGATGAGAATTTATAATGGATTTAAGTTTATTTTAAGAAATTATTAGGGAATAGAATTCTTATTCATATTTTATCGAGTCAACCGGATTTGTGTTTGCTACTTTCAATACCTGGTAACTTACTGCAGCTGCTGCTACAACAAGTGCTGTCAATGCTGAGTAAATAAATAATCCGATATTCATTGTAATCCTGTACTCAAAGTTCTGAAGCCATTTATTCATTATAAAATAGGAAAAAGGCAGAGCAATAATAATTGCCCCAGCTATGAGTATAAAAAACTCCTTAGAAGTATTTAAGATCACATTTGATATTGAAGCCCCGAGTACCTTCCGGATGCCAATTTCCCTGGTTCGTTTTTCAGTAATGAATGATGCAAGACCGAATAGCCCAAGTGATGCTATGAATATTGTGAGGAGAGCCGAATACGTGAAAATTTTATTCATTTTGTTTTCTGCTCTATACATTTTATCAAATTCTTCATCAAAAAAGAAATATTCGAACGGGCGGTTTGGAATAATATTTTTCCAGCTTTGTTTCAAATAGGATAAAGTACCTGCCAAATTTCCCGGCTGAATTTTGACAGAGATGAACCTGTACATGGAGGGATAGATATTTAATACAAGCGGTTCAATTTTCCGGTGAAGTGACCTGAAATGAAAATCCTTTACAACACCGATAATAGTACCCCGTTCGTACATTTGACGTGCTAATCCTTTATTGGAGATCTGGAATTGTTTGCCAACAGCGGATTCCCATTCAAAATCTCTCGCCGCAGCCTCATTGATAATGTATGCTTTTGTAGCGTCTGTCGTAAAATCTTTTGAAAAATTTCTACCGGCATAAAGTTTTATACCGTAAGTATTTATAAAATCATAATCTACAGCAATACAGTTTATCCATTTATCCTCTGATCCCTGGTATCCCTCGTACCAGATTCTATGCCTTAATCTGATCGAAGACGGTAAATAATCAGAAACACTCACCTGTAAAACTGCCGGATTATTAAGAAATTCGTTTTTGATATTCATATGCATATTAGAAGCAGCATCATCCTTTAGAGGAATAATAACAATTTGCTCCTTATCGAATCCAAGTTTTTTATTTTTAACAAAGCTCATCTGTTTCGAAATAATTATAGTTCCTGTAATAAAAACCACGGAAACAGTAAATTGTGATACTACGAGAATATTCCTGAAATATGCTTTTTTGATCCCGAATATCGACTCTCCTTTTATAAGTTTCTGAGGTTGTTGTTTTGAAACTAAAAATGAGGGATAACTGCCTGAAATAATACCGACCAATATTGTTAACAATACTATATAAATTAAAAAGATCGGATTGTCAAACAGGTCGAAATACAGATCTGTACCGATGATATTATTGAAGACAGGGAGAAGCAGCTCAACAATTATCAATGAAAAGGGCAGGGCAATGAGAGTATAAAGGATCGATTCACCGAGGAACTGCAGCGCAAGCTGCACCCTGTTTGCGCCTGCGACTTTTCTCATTGCAACTTCTTTCGCCCTGACCGCAGATCTTGCTGTAGAGAGATTTATGAAATTAATGCATGCAGTGAGAAGAATTATCGCTGCCAATATTGTAAAGAGATATACATCAGAAATATCACCATTCTGCTCTATCTCGTTTTGATGACTCGAATGCAGATGAATGCTTGTAACCGGCTGCAAGAACAACTTGTCATTTTCATCAATAATCTCGGGATAGCGTTTTGATAAAATTTGAAACTTTTGCTGCAGAAAATCCGGTTTACTCTGTTCCGATATTAATAAATAAGTATAAAAATTGTAACTTTCGGATTCTATTAAATCTGTCCAGTACAGGTATTTGTTGGATTCAAGAGGTGCAAGAAAATCAAATTTGAAGTGTGAATTCCCGGGAATATTTTTCAGCACCCCTGTTATTTCAAAATTCATTGTATTTACATGAGTAATGGTCAGAGTTTTCCCGATAGGGTCTTCATCACCAAAATACTTTTCTGCCATCTTTTCTGTAATCAAGAGGGCGTTATCTTTATTTAAAGCGTTGTCAGGATTGCCTTTTATTAAAGGGAATGTAAATATCTTTAGTATCGAGGGATCAGCAAGGAAGAATCTGTCTTCATAAAATTGATTTGAACCTCTTTTAACAAGCGCTTTTTCCCGCCAGGAATAACTGTACAGCCTCATTGTGTTTTTTATTTCAGGCAGATCACTTTTCAAAATTTCCGTAAATTTTCCCGGAAATGTTAAACCGGTTTGGACTTTTCCATCTCTGCCTGTATATTCATGCACAATCCTGTAAATACGGTCTTTATTCTCATGGTATTTATCATAACTTAACTCATACTGAACATGAAGAAGCAGCAGGACACAGAATGCCATCCCCACTGCTAATCCGGATATGTTAATTATAGCATACCCTTTATCTTTTTTTAGGTTTCTTAGGGCTATTTTTAAATAATTTTTGAGTATGACTTTCTCCTTAAGTTGGAAACCGGAAACAGGAATCCGGAAACTGGAATCCGGAAACCGCAGGTTAAAATTTTTCTGCTCTTGTTTTTATAAGTTTACTTAACATTGCGGAAATCCTTTTTGTTTTTTCTATCAGATCTTCTCCAATATTTTTATCAATTAAATTTAGTTCAAGTGCAATATAAATTTGTGTACGTAACTCACCACAAGAACCTTTTGCTATAAACAAAAAGCGAATAAATTCCTTATTAGATTGTCTTTCATATCCTTCTGCAATATTAGAAGGAATTGAGACTGCTGCTCTTTGCATTTGATCTTTTAATGAAAAATCTTTGCATTCTTTCAAGCATTTGTATATTTCCAGGCAGAGTTCTACACTTTCCTGCCAGACTTCAAAGTCTTCAAATTTTTCGATTTTCTTTGGCATTCTTCTTCTCCTTTTTCCGGTCTCCAGTTTCCTGTCCCATTATTTTACTCATGTCTTAAACTTTCCACCGGGTTGGCAGTTGCCGCTTTAATTGACTGAAAACTTAATACTATTAATGCAATTCCAAGTGCTGATGATATTGAAATAATAAATGTAAAAATCCTAATATTTGTATGATATGCAAAATTCTGAAGCCATTTGTTCATAAAATAATAGGCAGCAGGTGACGCTAAAATTCCTGCTAAAAAAACAAGCAGAACGAATTCTTTCACAAGCATACTTAAAATATTCCGGACTTTTGCGCCAAAAACTTTTCTTATCCCTATCTCTTTTGTTCGTCTGGTAACCGTAAGTGCTGTCAATCCAAGAATTCCAAAACATGATAATATTATTGCAATCGATGAAACGATTCCGAACATTTTTCGGGACCTGAATTCCGAAGAATATGCACTTCTGATCCCGTCTTCCATAAACGAATATGCGAACGGTGTGTTAGGAAATATTTCTTCCCATTTTTCTTTTATGAAAGCTACAGTTCCCTGGATATCATTTTGATCTATTTTGAAAAAAACGTTACTTGCCCGCGATGACTCTAAGAGATACATTTCTGGTCTGAGCGGATAATAAATAAGAGTGTTAACAAAATCTTTCATTACTCCGATTACAGTGTAATATTCATTGAATATTTTTATCTTTTTTCCAACTGCTGAATCCCATCCGAATTCTTTTTTCATGCTTTCATTGATAATAACAGCTTCTTTTGCATCGGAGGTAATATCTTTTGAAAAACTCCTTCCTTCCAGCAGTTCGAGCTCAAAAGTTTCAACATAACCATAGTCTATCTGATTAGTCACATAAAATTTTTTCTCCCCGTTTATTTCAATGGGGACGCCGCTAACTCCACCTCGAAAACCGGACTGTGCGCTTGCATATGAAGAATTTACCACTGCGTGATGTTTTAAAACCTCCTCCTGAAAAACATGAATTGAATTTGCCTTTTTATTATTGTCGGGAATTGTACTCCGTAAAGGGAATAAATCTATTCCGACCAATTTCCGGTTTTCAAATTTTTTGTAGCTTTTCATAATGAAATCTAACTGGTCGGAAACCAGGGTCGTGCACAAAATAAAGAAAATTGATAAAACAAACTGAAGAACAACAAGTGATTTCGTGAAATTGTTCGATCCCCCGATTTTCATTCTTCCTCTCAATATTTCAACAGATTTGAACTGTGCAAAAACAAAAGAAGGAAAGGCTCCCCCAAGAAAACAAGCTAAAATCAGAAGACCGGATATTGTCAGGATAGTCTGCGGGGTATATTCCAATGGGATATTTCTGTTAACGATCGAGTTAAATGCAGGAAAAAATATTTCAGCAAGGACAATTCCTGAGAGAACTGCTAAGAAGCACGTAATGATTACCTCACCCCAGAACTGGGTCACTATCTGTGCCTTATTTGCACCCATTACTTTTCTAAGACCTATTTCTGTAAACCTTTTCCCGCACATGCCGATAGTCAAATTAACGAAATTAATACAGCCTATTAAGAGTATAAAAAATGCAATTGCAGAGTATATAAACACCGTTTTAATATTACCTCGTGATTCAACCCCGTAATCAATTGATGAGTAAAGATGTATTCTTTTCAAAGGCTGAAGGTGAAATATAATGTCATGTGAAGCC
>JBHPGK010000140.1:0-9538 GCA_042570605.1 Candidatus Zhuqueibacterota bacterium | reverse complement strand
CACATTAATGCAACATTTCAAGTAAAAATAACGAAAATATAATTGAAACATGTTTTCTTTAATGATGTATCCGGAAAATGGATCTATACAACATTAAGAAATTACTGAATATTTTGTATAAAAAAATGCTGTTTAAACGTATAAAAAGATAGGTGAAATATGAAAAAGAAAATAATCAAGATATTTTTCCCGGTTTTTTTAACACTTACTTTTTATACTTTTTCTTTCTGCCAGAGCCGCCTGGACAATATAAGACAGCCTGAAAAAGTTATGGATGCTATCGGAGTTGAACCGGGTATGCGAATAGGTGAAGTAGGTGCAGGAGAAGGGTATTTCACTTTTTATCTTGCAAGAAAAGTCGGCAGTAAAGGCAAAATCTACGCTAATGATATTTTAGAAAAAGAACTGAAAAAGATTGTTGACCGGAAAAAACGGGAAAATATTGGAAACATCGAAACAGTTGTCGGAGAAGAGACGGACCCGCTTTTTCCTGAAAAAGATCTGGATATGGTTTTCATGTGTTATGTGTACCATGAAATTACCAAACCTGTTGAATTTATGAAAAATGTAAAAAAATATTTGAAAAAGGATGCTCCTGTTGTAATTCTTGACCTTGATCCTGATAGACAATCAACAGGAGGATACAGCCATTATATAACCAAAAAAGAAGTGCTTGAAAATATGGAAAAATCGGATTATAAACTGGTAAAAATTGAAGATTTTTTAAGCAGGGATAATGTTTATGTTTTTCGATCCAAATAGAATGCAAGGATTTGTATTAATAAAAATGTGTCAAAAATACAGGTTTTACGTATATAAAGATATGGTGTACTATGAAAAGAAAATTTTCTAAAATTCTGATTCCGGTTTTTTTGGCTATTCTTTTTAATGCCTCAGCTGTTTGCCAGGAGTCACGGAGAGACAGATGGGAACAGCCGGAAAAAGTGATGGATGCAATTGGTGTAAAACCGGGAATGGTAATAGGTGAAATTGGAGCGGGACGCGGTTATTTCACATTTAAACTGGCAGACCGGATCGGAGATGAAGGTAAGATCTATGCCAATGATATTTCTGAGAGTGAATTAAAGCATCTGGAAGAACGGATAAAAAATGAAAACAACAAAAATATTGAGATCGTTGTAGGTAAAGAAACAGAGCCGTTATTTCCTGAAAAAAACCTTGATATGATCTTTATGTGCTTTGTTTTTCATGATCTTACAAAGCCGGTTGATTTAGTTAAAAATTTTAAACCTTATTTGAAAAAAGGAGCTCACCTTGTGATCCTGGATGGTGACCCTGAAAGGTATACCCGGTATGCAGGTCATTGTAAGACAAAAGAAGAAGTTTTGAATATTATGAAAAAAACAGGTTTTGATTTGCATAAAATCGAGACTTTTTTGCCCAGACATAACATATATATCTTTAAATAAGGAGCAGCTCAAATTGAAAAAAAGACTCGTTAAATTTCAGATTATCTTATTTTGTTTGTGTTTAACATCTGTATCATCGGTTTTCTGCCAGGACAGGACAGGACCTGATGCATGGGAAAACCGCCATAATAAACTCCAGCCCCCTGAAAAGGTGATGGATGCCATCGGATTGAAACCGGGCATGGTGATCGGCGAGATCGGTGCGGGGCGCGGGCGGTATGCCGTTAGTCTTGCTGAAAGGGTTGGTGAAAAAGGCAAAGTATACGCAAATGATATAAATGAGAGAGACCTTGATTACCTGAAACGCCGCTGTAAAAGGGATAATATAAACAACATCGAGACAATTCTGGGCGGGGAAATTGAGCCACGGTTCCCGGAAAAATCTCTGGATATAGCGTTCGTTATTAATACTTATCATCATCTTGATAAACCTGTTGAACTTCTTAAAAATGTTATTCCTGCTCTGAAATCCGGCGGAACCCTTGCTATTGTGGAACATGAACCTGATAAGTCCGGTTTCAGCCTTGAATCATCAACAAAAAACGAAACCCTCATCAGGCAAGCCACAAATGCCGGCTTCAAGCTTGCCAGGATCGAAACTTTCCTCGAGAGAGATAATATTTACATTTTTACAGTAAAGTGATAAGGAAATAGAAATTAAACCTAAAGCTGTCCTGAAAAAAAATAATCGAATTGCAGGAATTATAAATATCTGGATTCCAGCCTTCGCTGGAATGACAGTTCCTATCTTTTTGTTATTATTCATGTTGTGTCATTCCAGCGAAGGCTGGAATCCAGGTCTCTGATGAATAAGTATTATTTTATAGTCGGACAGCTATAGTGGAATATTAAAATAAAGATGGATGTATGATTTTAAATTTGATAATAAGATTCTTCACTTCTCCTCCAATCTCACTAAGCGGGAGGGGATACGTTCAGAATGACTTAATGATCTATTTATGTCGTCATACTGAACTCAGCGGATAATCTCTATATTGATATTCCGGAATATAGGGACTTATTTTTTGCTTTACCTAAATAATAACGGAGATGGGTCAAGTGAATTCAGGACAAAGAAATCCTCATGTGAAAAGAAATTTAGGTGCTATGTCTGCAACAATGATCGTTGTAGCGAATATAATCGGGGCAGGTATCTTTACGACCTCAGGATTTATGGCGGGACAACTACCGAGCCCGGGCTGGGTATTATTATGCTGGTTTTTAGGCGGATTGATCGCTATTTCAGGCGCATTGTGTTATACTGAGCTGGCAACCCGTATGCCGGATGAAGGCGGCGAATATGTTTATCTGAAAAAATTGTATCATCCCCTGTTTGGATTCCTTTCCGGGTGGACAAGCCTGTTTATTGGATTTTCTGTACCTATTGCAGCCTCATCGATAGCTTTTGCAGAATATCTCTTCAAAGGATTATCAGGTAATTATAATATTGATGGATCTTTGCCGCATATTTTCTATATAAAAATAATAGCAGTCGGTATAATTGCCGGTTTCACCCTGCTTCATTACCTGGGACTCCGTCTGGGAGCAAAAGTACAGAATGTTCTTACTCTTCTAAAAATAGGTATTATTCTAAGTCTGGCAATTATTGGTATTACTGCCGGAAGCGGAAACTGGGGAAACATTACTTTTGAAATGAACGGATCGCTTGACTGGATGGTTTTCGGGACGGTGATGATGATAGTCATGTTCTCTTACAGCGGCTGGAATGCCAGTGCATATATAGCAGGCGAGTTGAAGCGTCCGGGAAAAACTCTTCCGGTTTCCCTTATTTCAGGAACGGTAATTGTAATTGTGCTGTATCTTTTAATAAATGTGTTTTATTTTTATGCTGCTCCATTTTCAGAGCTTAAAAATTCTATTACAGTTGCTGAAACGGCTTCGGTGCGGGCTTTCGGCGGCTGGATGGGCGGCTTTCTTAGTCTGTTGATCAGTCTGGCTCTCCTCTCTTCGATCAGCGCATTTGTTATGATAGGGCCCAGGATATATTATGCAATGGCTTGCGATAAATTATTTTTCCCTTACGCATCGAAAGTGCACCCAAAATACAAGGTTCCGGGCAGATCCATAATTGTCCAGGGATCGATAGCTGTTTTTATGGTCTTGATCGGATCTTTTGAGCAGTTGATAGTATATTTGGGATTTGCACTTGGAATTTTCCCCCTGATGGCAGTAGCAGGAATTTTTATTGCACGCCGGAGAGGTATCGGTAATAGAACGGCTGTAAAAGTATGGGGATATCCGGTTACACCGTTATTTTTTCTGGTAAGCTGTTCTTTACTGATGGGTATCGCTTTTATTAACAGGCCCTTTGAATCTGTATCAGCAATAGTTACGGTATTACTGGGTATCCCGTGTTACTATTTCTGGGTGAAAGGCTTGAAAGTCTCCGGGAAAAAAGAGTTGGCTCCGGTGAAGATTAAAAAATGAATTTGGTACATGCACAAGTAGGGGTTTGATTAATCAAATCCTTGCAAGATTGTTCAACCTATATATGTAAGAATTTGGACTACCCCCATTTTTCCTGTAAAAAATGTCATTTCGAGCGAATGCGAGAAATCTTTCCTCTATTAAGTTTCATTTAAACACGAAATTATATTAGATTTCTCACTAACGTTCGAAATGACAAACAAATACTTTTTTTTTATTTTCAGCCGAAAATTTTGGAGGTAGTCCTGACATCTGAAAGTACGAAATCCAATATGATTGGCATCATCATTATCTCATTATCACAAGTTTGCCAAGGGATTCGGTGGTTCTGCCGGAGTTAAAATCCTTTGCAATGACCTTATAAAGATAGACACCGTTTGCAATTCTGTCGCCGTCCTCGTCATATCCGTCCCAGTATATTTTATTGAAACCGTTTGTTCCAATAATGTTTTCGAATTTTTTTATCAGCCTGCCGAATTGTGTATAGACCTTTATAAAAATTTCTGCCGGTTGGGATATTCTGAAGGTAAAATATGTGTCATATTTGAATGGATTCGGATAATTGTATACATCCCTGACAAAAAGATCAGAACCTTCGATCACTTCAAAATCTATTGAAAAGACGGATGAATTATTAAAATTATCCCAGGCTTTAATAGTCATGGTATGAAATCCCGGATCCATTTTATCTAATGAAAATATTGTACTGCCTTTTTGATAACTGTTTTTTTCGTAGGAAAAATAGCTGTTCAGTATGGATTGACCTTCAAGGTTATTATCAATTGTCAAAGTGATGCAGTGACCGATCTCACCGGTCATGTTTATACCATTTTCATCAAAGAGGTCTATTTTTAATTGTTTTCCTTTTTCAGCTATACCACCGTTAAAGAAAGGTTCATTATTATAATATATCTCGACAACCGGTCCCTGCTCATCTCCCTCTGTTTCGGCTGTCCCGCCAATGCGAATGTTATTTATTTTTCCAAATCCGTCAGTCTCATCATTATAATAGTATACATTTATTCTTCCGTCAGTACCACCGTAAGTGATATCCTTGGGTATTATGAATTCAGAAGCTGCCGCTCCATTTTTTATTTCAGAGCTGCCTCTGAAGATCAGCCCCCCGGGTAGATCATAATGGACTGCTTCATTATTGGGCATTACATGAGTTCTTCTGATCTTTGAATTGAATACAAATATTTCAGCGGTACCCTCAATAATCTGCCCCGTATTTATCCCGAAGGTTGATTTACCCAATGCTTTCATGCTGTCAGGTGAAATACTCAGAGAATCAGGCCTGTTTACAGGTGCTGCGATCCTGAGAGTCGGGTCCCCGATAATATGAAATTTTTGATTGTTTGTCAGATCGGATGTACTGTTTTTAGCCAGCATTACAGCATCGCCTATCCTGATACAATTGCCGGTATCATCGAACATATTTTTGAACAGCATTTTGGTAAAATAAGCATTTGGTGAAGCATAGACCGCTCTGTTTGTAGACAATACTCCGATCCCGCCGCCGTCTGCTTTTGAAAGAAGTTCCTCTGTCATACTCTGATAATCGGGAGTGTCATAATGACCAAAATCACAAGTTGCCACGACCCATAAAGGGAGTCTTCTATGGTTTTTAATCTTATTCAGGTCTCTTTCCTGGATAAGAAGTTTCTCGTGTGCCCATCTGGCGGGTGTTCCATGTCCAAAATAGTTTATAACAAGGGTTCCTTCATTGACCATCTCAATAAAGTCCTCAGCAGCATCGAGCTTTTCAAGATTAAAAGAACTGCTGCTTTGAATGCCTTCGTATTCCATCAGGTATAGTTTATTGACCTTAAATATATCCGGGATATAATTGTTTGCAAGGTCCTCTGTATCATCGGTATGAATGTCCTCGTCATTTGCACCTGCATTCCCGAATTCATCATCTGCTACGACCGTAATAGATGATTTCCATATCCCGAACTCCGGTTCGCTGTCATATTTTACGATTTTATCGATGATCGTTTCGGTTTCAGTAATAGAGTTTGAAGTGATCCGCCCTATTGCTATGTCTGTTAAGTAATCATTGCCGGTCAAATATGCGTACCAGTCGTCGGTAGCACGGGTCGAGAGATCATTATAACCATCGATCTCAAATGGAGGTATATAGACCGGCGGAGAATTACCGAGATTATTCTTATAATCATAATGACCGTCTCCGACAAGCAGAACGTATTCCGGGGCATTATCCCATGAATTAAGTGCATATTTTAAGAAATTCCGTATTGCGATAGGATCATCAAGTCCAAATGAGAATTCATTGTAAATGTCCGATATTTTAAATATGCGGGTAAACAGCGGCGATTTCTCTTCGTTCTCTCTCAGTTCTTTTAACGGGATGCATGCATCGGCGAAATTGTCATGTGAAATTATAATAAAATCGTACCCGTTAGAAATATTTTTCAGGTTGGCAAATGTAACCTGTTCTGCATCCGGACATTCAATAAGGCTTTCGCTGCCTGATGCAAAATACGTTTTGAGGGTACCCGTTTCCGGGCTGTCCTGAATTTTAACCAGGTTATCTTCGATTTCAGGTGTTACCAGATTTACCGAATCAAATTTTGTAATATCGAATACAAAAACCTCAGAAGGGTTTGCGAATCCTCTTAAATTAAATTGAAGAGTCCCCGTAAAACCGGATGGATTTTCAAATTTTAAGCTGTTATTTTGTGCAGCAAGGTCTCTCTGATAATGAATTTCGAACCAGTCAAGGTAGCCGACGCCTTCAGGCTGTGATGAATTGTAAGTTAGACCAAGTGTATTTGTCCCTTCCTCGAGCAGTGATTGAATGCTTTCTTCCCTTAGTATTGCTGAAAACCAGGAGAATGTTCCTGTCTCTATTATCTGCTGATCGTTCAGGTTTATATTAAATGAATGAAAATCTTCAGATCCGCCTTTCAATCTGATTACTGTTTTTGCAGGGGAACCTTCAACAAGGTCAAAAATTTCAAAATCATAACTTTTAGGAAAACTGTTTGCAGAAAATTCTGATGACAGCCATTCGAGTCCCGATCCAAAAATATTGAATCTCTCCTCTTCAAAATGATATCTTTTTACATAAGATGTAATGGTAAAAGCGGATGGATCGTTCACAAAAGGGATCTGCTCGATTCTTTTACCGGGTGAACCTGTACCGATATTGAGCCAGTATATATTTTGTTTTGCATAATGATTTATATAATATTCGATCTTTGAATAATCATCTTTCCACTTCCACCCGTCCACTCCTCTTCCGTAGAACAGGATGTAATCATTGTCATTAAATATTCCATCCTCTTCACCGGAAACCAGGATCCGTATTTCATTAAATTCGGTATATACCGGTGCATCTACGGAACCCGGAAGTTCATATCCTCCATTATTGAAGATCTTAATTGTGCCCGGATCGACCGATGAAATATTGATCCCGTTCCTGTCGAGCCAGTTCCTGTCAATCTTATATATTCCTTCTGCCGAAACAGGAATTTTATACCAGTCTCCTTCAAACAGTACAGGTTTTGACAGCGCTCTATCTGTTTTCTTAATTTCAAAGTCCGCAGCAAATTCCCTGTTCAAAATATTCAGATAAGCATTGTCAATATTTTTGGATTTTTGAATGTTTATACCTGATTCAAATTGGATGTGAATAGTAATAGACTTTAAAAGAGTTACGCGGTTATCTGAAGGGAGAAACTGAACCGGATAAATTTTCAGTTTAAGTATTTTCAAATCCCGGATTCTTGAGATCTCCTCCGCTTCGTAAAACTCTTCTTTAACCGGATTTGCTGATCTGTAAATATTTTTGTCTGCGGTTGTTTTAAATACCGGGAAGTTATTATCTCTGCTTTCATATGTTGGTACGGGCGCTAAAATAATATCTTTTAGAATATCTGTTGATTTGTCTGTAACCGTAAGAGAGTAATCTCCTTCTGCGGGGAGTGCAATAAGGACTGTCCTGAAAGGCAGCTCGGGGTATCCGGGTTCTGTTGTATATTCAAGGTCACTAAATATGAATCTGGAATAGGTTTTCCCCTCGGCATTGACCTGTTTTAATTTATAATCCGGCGTTACGAATTTAAAAGTAATTCCGTTTCCGTCACTGCTGAGTATTTCGGTATGCGGGTATTGGTCTTGTGCATATGACAATACCGAAATTATCAGGATCGACAGGATTATAAAATGATGTTTTTTCATGGTTTTGCAAATGTTAACCTTTTAATATAACAAAAGCAGGTATCTAATGAAATCCAATTTTCTTAAAAATTTTCCGCTGCAGCGAAATACAGAAAAATCTCACCGCAGAGACGCTGAGGCGCGGAGTTTTTATAATGTTCCACCTGAGGTGGATCCCGCCAACGGCGGTGGCTGCGTCTAAAACCTTACCACGAAGACACAAAAGAAGGCTAAGGCGCAGGCTCCCCGCCGATGGCGGGACAGGAAGGCTGAGGAAAGAAACCACAAAGCCCCAACGTGTCATTCCCAACTAGATTGGGAATCTCCTACCACGGAGACACTAAGCCCTTCTTCCCCCTCTTGTTTTTTTGGTTTTAAACTATTCATTATTCACTATTAATTATTAATTAATCTACCATCTCGCTTCCTTTAATGTAGAGACGCCCGAAAGTGCGTCTCCTTTGGTTCTCGCAAAGACGCAGAGCGCGAAAAGGTCTTTTTATACTCCCTTTCTCCTGACTATTAACTATTCTCTAATAACTATTAACTCTCTTCCCCTCCCTCCTTTGTTGTCATGTCGAGCGTCAGTCGAGACATCTAATTTCCCCAACTATTCACTATTCACTATTAATTGTTCCTTGCCTCCCCCCTCCAGTCATTTGTCATTTGGTTTTGTCCCGCTACTGCGGGATCTACCTCTGGTAGAGCATTTGACTTTTCCCCCCGTGTCATTCCCGCCTGTCCCGCAGTAAGCGGTGGTGAAAACGGGAATCCATCCCTTCTTCAACACTTTCAACCGAAGGTTGATCTACTTGCCCGCCTCTGGCGTGGCCTCTGGTAGACAACTATTAATTATTCACTATTAATTATTTCAGCCGAAGGCTGATCAACCTCTGGTAGAAATTATTTCCCCCGCCTCTGGTAGAAACTCTTAACTCCTAACTCTTAATTCCTAACTTTCCTATTTTTTTCTTGCAAAAAGTAAAATTATTTTATACTTTCGGTTATAATATTAAATGACAAATTTTTTTGATATCAAACGAAATAAGAGAGGATTTAAAAAAAATTACCCTGTATCTTAGAGATAAACGGGACACTCTGTATAAAAGGGTCTACCGAAAGAACATACTGGCACATAAAGTTGGACGATTATGGAAGTTTAAAAAAGATGAGATTGATAGTGGATAAAATTGGATAAGTCAAACAGTAACTAATAAATTGTCAAGTAAAATTATTTTTCTGAATTCAAGAAGTACTTATAAAAATCAACTTAAAATCATTTTTATGAAAAATCTTCATAAAACTAAACCCTTCTTAAGGTGGGCGGGCGGGAAAACTTGGCTCATAAAACACCTCGAAAGTTTTATTCCCAAAAAAGGTTTTAATAATTACCATGAACCATTTTTAGGAGGAGGGGCAGTATTTTTCTCTATACCTAATAATAACAATTCATATTTATCTGATTTTAATAC
>JBHPGK010000139.1:0-9553 GCA_042570605.1 Candidatus Zhuqueibacterota bacterium | reverse complement strand
AAATCGATCTATCTTGTGGAAATATGTGAAAAGATCCTGGTTCTGGGCGTAACGGATACTGACATAAGTATCCTGACAGAGTTTAACAAAGATGAATTGGAGTTAGATTTATCAAAAGTTGAGAATGGTTATCAGGAAAATAATAAATTCAAAGGGTTTCCGGAGTATCTTACCCAGGTTTTTGGTAAGATTGGAAAAAGAAAATAATGGAAAACGGTGTTTTGAAGAGAAAAAGGCTGATTTTTATCAGTCTAATAGTGATAGTCTTGCTTATTTCGGGAAATTTGAACGCTCAAACAGTTCCAACCATTACGAAAATAACTTTGGGGATAGATCAGGCAAAAGAGCCGGGAGATGTAGCAATTACTTTACAGATACTTCTTTTAATGACAATTTTAACATTAGCCCCGGCAATTTTGATCCTCATGACCTCCTTCACAAGAATTATTATAGTTTTTCATTTTATAAGGCAGGCTCTGGGTACTCACCAGATGCCTTCTAATCAGATATTAGTTGGTTTAGCCTTATTCCTTACATTTTTCGTATTATCACCTACTATTAAAAAAATTAATGATACGGCATTACAGCCTTATCTTAAGGAAGAGATTTCAGATAAAGATGCCATGTCAATAGCCCAGCAGCCAATTAAAGAATTCATGCTGAAATTAACCGGGGAAAAAGAAATGGCATTGTTTGTACAACTTGCAAATCTGAATAGACCAAACAATCCTGATGAACTTCCTCTTCATGTTATAGTTCCGGCATTTGTTATATCAGAGCTTAGAATTGCTTTTCAAATCGGATTTTTAATATATATTCCGTTTTTAATGATAGATATGATCGTTGCATCGATATTAATGAGTATGGGTATGCTTATGCTGCCTCCAATTATGATATCGCTGCCTTTTAAAATATTGTTATTTGTCCTTGTGGACGGATGGTTTTTAATAGTAAAGTCTATAATGACCAGTTTTACAACATAAAGGAGCAGAATTTTGACACCTGATTATGTCGTATATCTTGCCAAACAGGCTGTTTATATTGTACTTATGGTTTCAGGACCGGTCCTGGGCCTGGCATTGGTTGTAGGTCTGACAGTAGGTATTTTCCAGGCTGTCACGTCTGTTAACGAAATGACGCTGACTTTTGTCCCCAAGATAGTGATTGTAATTGTTACGCTTGTTGTTTTTGCTCCATGGATTTTGAGAATAATGTTAACTTTTACAATTAATTTGTTTAACCTAATACCGGGAATTTCGCACTGATATGAACCAGTCATTCCATCAATTAATTGTTTTTATGCTCGCATTTGCGCGAGTAGCAACCATCTTGGCAGTTATACCTGTTTTCGGGTACCGTGCAGTCCCTGTTGCCATTAAAGCAGGACTTGCGGGATTGGCTATAATTGCGATATTTCCTATTATCGATAAAAATATTTCTATTCCTGTAAGTCTATTACCATTTTTTCTGGTGGTATTAAAGGAGGTCGCTATAGGCCTGGTGATTGGTTTTTCTGCTCAGTTTATTTTTGCCGGTGTTCAATATGCAGGTGAAATTGTTGGAATAGATATTGGTTTCGGAATTGTAAATATCGTTGATCCGTCGTCAGGAGAACAGGTTTCAATAATTGCAGAATTCAAATATATTCTGGTTATACTGATTTTTCTTACGATAAGCGGGCATCATTTTTTTATGCAGGCAATTAAGCACAGTTACTTAATTTTACCAATTAATACGGCAACATTTCCAGGTATCGTTATGAGTAAAATAATTGAAATGAGCAGAGACATATTTTCGATAACGATAAAAATAGCGGGTCCGGCAATTATTACTTTGTTTATTGCTAATTTTATTATGGGTATAATTGCAAGGACAGTACCGCAGATGAACATTTTTATTGTTGGATTTCCCTTAAAAATTTCTGTTGGATTGATAATCATGATTTTATCAATGCCGTTAATAGGATATGTATTTATTAAATTAGTTGAAGGTTTAAAAAGAGATATAGTTCAAGTAATCGAGATATTATAAAATGCCAGAAGAGAATCAACAAGAAAAAACCGAGCAGGCGACTCCTAAGCGGAGTGAAGAAGCAAGAAAAAAAGGACAGGTTCCAAAAAGTATTGAATTGAACACTGCGGTTATCCTTTTTGGTTCGTTGTTATTCCTTTATTTCGCCGGAGGGACGGTATTCACAAGAATGGCTTATTATTCACAGGTCGTGTTTGAAAATATATCAAATGTCCGTCTTACACCACAAAACATTCCGGATTACACACTCATGGCTTTTGTCAATTCAATGAAAATTGCCGGCCCTGTTATTTTGGCAGTAATGTTTTTTGGACTGGTTTCGGCTTTTTCACAGGTCGGTTTTATGATGTCTCTTGAGCCTTTAATACCTAAGTGGGAAAAAATCAGCCCGTTATCAGGATTTAAAAGAATGTTTTCAAGAAGGTCCTTTATTGAATTAATTAAGGGTGTTCTTAAAATATTGATTGTCGGGATAATTGGGTACCTCGAGGTGAAAAGGAATATTAGTGAGTATATACAGCTATCTGATATGGAGCCTGTTTCAATATTTAAGTTCGGCTGTCATGCGGCATTTGTGCTGGGTATAAAAATCACGCTGGTTTTACTGGTATTGGCTTTGTTCGATTTCATGTTTCAAAGATGGGACCATGCTAAGAAAATCATGATGACAAAACAGGAAATAAAAGAAGAATTAAAGCAGATGGAAGGTGATCCCCTTGTAAAAGCGAGAATCAGGAGCATACAGAGGGAAATGGCGCGTACCAGAATGATGCAGGAAATTCCTAAAGCGGATGTCGTTATTACAAACCCGACGAAACTGGCTATTGCCTTAAAATATGAACCAATAGAGATGGATGCTCCGCTTGTGATAGCTAAAGGTGCAAGGAAAATGGCAGAGAAAATCAAGGAAATAGCGCGAGAGCACGGGATTGCAATTGTCGAAGATAAACCTCTTGCGCAAGCTCTTTACAAGGCAGTTAATGTAGGTGATGAAGTACCTGAGAAATTCTTCCAGGCTATTGCTGAAATACTTGCATATGTTTATAAATTAAAAAATAAAAGAGTGTCTTAATTAAATGGAAAAAGCAGCAACAACAAATCCGGTATTTGCAGGAATATCAAAAAATAGCGACGTTATTATGGCAGTGGCTATAATAAGTGTTCTTGTATTTATGATTATTCCCATCCCTACCTGGATGCTCGATATACTCTTAACAATGAGTATTACAAGTTCAATGATTGTATTGATGGTATCAATTTATATAACCAGCCCGCTTGAATTGGCTGTATTTCCCGGATTGTTGTTGATCATGACATTATTCAGATTGTCTTTGAATATTGCTTCAACCAGGTTAATTCTTGGATATGGATTTGCAGGAAAAATAATCAAGGCTTTCGGATCATTTGTTGTTGCCGGCAATTATGTTGTAGGTTTCATAATATTCCTGATACTGGTTTTGATAAATTTTGTGGTAATTGTTAAAGGCGCCGGGAGGATCGCTGAGGTTGCCGCAAGGTTTACACTTGATGCAATGCCCGGAAAACAAATGGCAATTGATGCAGACCTCAATGCCGGTATTATAAATGAAGATGAAGCTCGCACAAGAAGAAAAGAGATCGCACGGGAAGCTGAGTTTCATGGAGCAATGGATGGTGCAAGTAAATTTGTCAAGGGAGATGCAATTGCAGGTATTATTATTACCGTTATAAATATTATCGGTGGTTTTATTATAGGTATGGTGCAGGGAGGATTAAGTTTTGGTGAGGCAATTGAGACTTATACCCTGTTAACAGTTGGTGATGGTCTTGTCTCACAGATACCGTCATTGATAATATCAACTTCAGCCGGTATGATAGTCACAAGAGCTGCAGCTGAATCAAATCTTGGAGAAGACGTTCAAAAGCAGATATTAGCACAGCCTAAAGCCCTGCTTATTGCTGGTGGGACGCTGCTCTTTTTCGGTATGACACCCGGTTTACCAATGGCGCCGTTCTTTATACTTAGTGCTATTGTGTTGACGCTGGGTTTTATCAGCAGACGGATTAAAATCGACAAAGAGGCAAGAGAAGTTGAAGAAGAGGTGATGGAGGAACCGGTTGAAGATAGGATTGAAAGTTATCTGCAGGTGGATCCAATGGAACTTGAGATCGGGTATGGTCTTATTCCTTTGGTAGATGTTGAACAGGATGGGGATCTTTTAAACAGGATAACAAGTCTTCGCAAACAGGTTGCACTTGAGGTGGGATTTGTTGTGCCTCCGATCCGTATTCGGGATAATATTCAGCTTGGAGCAAATGATTATATAATTAAAATTCGTGGAATTGAAATTGCCAAGGGACAGTCTATTCCGGGCAGTTTTCTTGCAATGAATCCGGGGACAGCAACTGAGGAGATAGAAGGAAAGGCAACTGTTGAACCGGCATTCGGGCTGCCGGCATACTGGATTTCTGATGGTGAAAAAGACAAAGCGGAAATGGCTGGATATACCGTTGTTGAAGCTGCTGCCGTGATAGCTACGCATTTGATAGAAGTAGTAAAAAATAATGCTCAAAAAATACTATCCAGACAGGACACAAGAACTCTTATGGACGGTTTAAAAGAAGAACATGCTACGCTTGTTGAAGAAGTTGTACCTAATCTGCTTAGTGTAGGCGGAATTCAGAAGATATTACAGAACCTTCTTAGAGAAAGAGTGCCGATCAGAGATATGGTCACAATTCTTGAAACAATTGCGGATTATGCGCCATTATCAAAAGATACACTACTGCTTACAGAATATGTAAGGCAGGCTCTCAGCAGCACTATCTCCGGTCAGTATATGGATGAAAACAGAGTTATTAAAGCTTTAAGCCTGGATCCAAAGATCGAACAGTTAATTGAAGAAACAGTCAAACAGGCACAAAAGATGGGGACAGGATTTTCCTTAGCCCCTGATGTAATAAATAAACTATATACAGCCCTTTCCAAGAGCATTGAAACATTGCTTGAGAAAGGTTTAACACCAATCGTGATTTGTTCGCCGTCGATAAGGCAGTATTTTAGAAGAATTATCGATCCGGCGTTCCCGAATCTCGTAATAATTTCTTATAATGAACTAACACCTGATGTTCAAGTAGAAACTGTGGGAGGAGTAAAGATAAATGAAAATTAAAAAGTTTACCGCTCCATCAATGCAGGAGGCAATGAGATTAATGAAAAAAGAACTCGGCGAAAATGCTGTTGTTCTTCACACGAGAAAAATGGGTAATAACGGTATGTTAAATTTACCAGGAAAAGGAATTATTGAAGTCACTGCGGCAATTGATGAACCTGTTAAAAAAGCTGATAGCGCTGCGAATCCCGGATTTACTCCCGGTAATTACAGCAGCTACAATAACAGTAATTTTAATTCTGCACGGTCAAATAGCGACGTGTTCTATGAAATGATTAAATCTGAACTCGTAGATGTTAAAGAAAAACTCGCTCAAATGGGATCTCATATGAAGTACAATCATATTCCAAATTTACCGGAAAATCTGGATATAGTTTTAAAGCAATTGATCGATAACGAGATTGATGAAAAACTTGCACTTGAGTTAATACAGGATGTCCAGATCAATTTAAAGGGTAAGGAATATGATAATTTAAAAATCGTTTTGGATAATCTGCTTAAAAAAATTGCAGGGATGATCCGATGTTCCCGGGAAGCTCAAGTTACTTCAGACAGCACGAGATTTATTGGGTTAATAGGACCCACCGGTGTCGGGAAAACAACTACCATTGCAAAGCTGGCATCAAATCAGAAGTTAATAAAGAAGAAGAAGGTTGGGATCATTACACTTGATACATACAGGATAGCAGCAGTGGAACAGTTAAGAACTTTTGCAAATATAGCAGAAATACCGTTTTTTGTAGTCTATACTCCGGAAGAATTTAAACAGGCTGTTCACAAACTCAAAAATATGGATGTAGTATATATAGATACAACAGGAAGAAGTCAGAAAGACAAAAAAAAGCTTAAAGAATTGAAATTGTTCTTCACAAGTGTTAAATGTAATGAAATTCACCTTTGTCTAAGCGTGACTACAAAACCAAAAGATATGGTGAATATTGTTGAAGAATTTGGTATATTTAATTATAATCATCTTATTTTTACAAAATTGGATGAAACTAACAGCCTTGGTGTGGTAATAAATACTCTGGAAAAAATTAATAAACCCGTATCTTATATTACCACCGGTCAAAATGTGCCGGATGACATTGAGCGTGCTACATCTGAAAAACTGGCTAAAATGGTTATAAGGAGAAAGTTTTTATAATGAACGACCAAGCTTTAAAACTTAGAGAAATAGCCGGTAATTTTGCGCAGGGGAAGTCAGTAAAGTCGAAAAAAAGAAAAAAGACACGCTGTATTGCTGTCGCAAGTGGTAAGGGTGGAGTAGGAAAATCCAATATTGCTCTAAATTCCGCCCTGGTTCTTTCAAAAGCCGGTTTTAAGACTCTGTTGATCGATGGCGATATTAATCTTGGGAATCTTGATATATTATTGGGTTCAAGTCCAAAATATAACCTTTCTAATATGTTTGTAGATAAATTACCAATAGAAAGAGTTATTCATAAAGGTCCTGATGGGCTGCATATTTTATCAGGGTGTTCGGGTGAAAAAAACCTGATCGGCATTGAACATGTTTTCAAGGATTTTGTTATAGACAGTCTGATAAAGATAGAATCGCAGTATGACTACATTATAATCGATACTGCTGCCGGGATTGACAGTTATGTTGTTGATTTTCTTGTCTGCGCTGATGAAATTGTTGTAGTGGTAACTTCTGAACCGACATCAGTTCTTGATTCTTATGCTTTGATAAAAGTGCTTATGATGAGGCGTATATATGGTAAGATAAATATTCTGGTTAACCTGGCATATTCTCTCAAAGATGCTAAAGGAACTTTCCGGAAACTTGGTATTGCTGTTAAAAGATTTTTGAATTACAAAATTCACTATTTAGGTTTTTTACCTTCAGACAAAAGCCTCATAAAGGCAGTAAAAAACCAGGTCCCTGTTGTGATTTCCGATCCTGACAGCAAAATTTCAAAATTATTAAAAAGCGCTTTATCAAAGATTGTTGCTAATAATGATAAAAAATATATTGAAAATGATTTAGATAGTTCTTACTTTTCTAAGTTGAAGAGTATTATTATTAAAAAGAGGGTGAATTAAACTGTGAAAGTATTAATCATTAAATTAGGAATGCTGTTTTTATTGTTTAATTTTTTCGTAGGAATAACGAGAAATTTACCCTTATTCACAGCAATATTCAGATCATTTGTCGCCTTTCTTGTTTTCGAAGGTATTCTGGTGCTTATGGCAGTGATTTTTATTAAAATCACAGAAAGCTTACGCGTCAGCGAATTCGAAGAATCGATAGAAAGTGAGTCAATGGAGGAATAAAATAAAACAGGGAAAGTTTTATGGGGATATCTGAAGAAAAATTATGGCAGCAATTTGGAAGTAAGAAAGATCCGCACATTAAGGAGCAGCTGGTGCTTAAATATATTTCTCTCGTGAAATATGTTGCCGGCAGGATGATGATAAATCTTCCTCCTTCAGTTGAAGTGGAAGATTTGGAGAGCGCAGGTGTAATGGGTTTAATTGATGCTATTGAGAGATTTAACAGGGATTATGGGGTAAAATTTGAAAGTTTTGCAATACCCAGGATCAAAGGAGCTATGCTTGATGAATTGAGAAAACTGGACTGGGTTCCAAGATCAGTAAGAAGTAAATCAAGAGAGCTTGAAAAAGCGATACATCAATTAGAGAATGATCTGGGTAGAACTCCGGCTGACGAAGAGATCGCAAGGAAAATGAACCTCCCGATGGAGGATTATTTTGATCTGTTGAGAGAGGTCAGTGCAACGGCACTGCTGTCACTGGACGACAGTCTGTTTGCAGATGACGGCAGTAAAACGGAGCTTCATGAAGTTGTTGAAGATGATAGAGTTGAAGATCCAATGGCGGGGATTAATAGAGAAGAAATCAAAGAAATGCTTATTAAATATATTGATGATTTACCGGAAACAGAAAGACTTGTTATAGCTTTATACTATTATGAAGAACTTACTTTAAAAGAAATCGGACAGGTTTTGCAATTAAGTGAATCGAGAATTTCACAAATTCATACTAAGACCATTTTAAGCTTAAGGGCAAAACTAAAAGAAGTAATTATTAAATAGGTTTATCCTGTCTTAAGCCATGGAAGGGAAGGTGATAGGATGAGACATGTAGATTTCCAAACAGTAAATGCGCAGACACCCGGTGTTGAAAAGTCATATCAGACGAGAGCTCAGCAGCCGGAATCAGAACAGAGAGTTTTTCAGGGGCAGGTCGAAAAAAGTGAAGAACAGAAAATGAAGGAAGCACAGCAGACCCCTGAAAGCCAGCAGACAAAAGTGCAGTTGGAGAAGGAGAAAGAAAGACAGGAAAAAAGAAAAGCCGAGAAAAGAAAAAGTGAGTCTGAAGATAATGAAAAGGCTCTTAAAGCAAAAAAGAAAAACAGGTCGCGTGACGGACATATAGATATTGTTATTTGAGAAATATGAATAGTAATAATTACATAGAAGAAAAAATCAGAAAGATTTCTCAGAGTCTTCTGGGATTAACTCCTCTTCCGACCATTATTGCCCGCATAATCGGGATGATCGATGATCCGCGAACCACGGCAAGAGATATTGGAAGGCTGATCTCTACAGACCAGGTACTTACTACAAAAGTTCTGAAACTGGCAAACTCTGCTTATTATGGAATGCCTAAAAAGATAGGTACAGTTGAATTAGCAGTTGTTATCCTGGGATTTGATGCTTTGAAAGACGTGGCATTATCTGTTTCATTGTTAAACAGGTTTTCAAGTATAACTAATGATGATAATTTTGATATGTCAAGATTCTGGGAGCATTCAATTGCATGCGGAATTGTATCCAGAATGCTGGCGAAAAAATATGCACCTAAATTTAAGGGAGAAGCATTTGTAGCAGGGCTGCTGCATGATATAGGAAAACTTATAATAATTGAGTATCTCAAAGAGGAATTTAAGGAGATCATCGGGGTTGTTCATGAAAAGAAGCTCCCTTTTTATCAAGCTGAAAAAATGGTGCTGAATGTTAATCATGCAGAGATTGGAAGCTGGCTTGCTGAAAAATCAAATCTTCCCGTAACATTAATTGAATCAATAGCTTATCATCATAATCCTGCAAAAGCTGAAACTAACAGTACTCTGCCGACAATCGTATATTTTTCTAATTATCTGATCAAACGATTCAAATACGGATTTTCCGGAGATATTACTCTTAAAATAAGTGAGGATTTACTTGCACCGTTAAAGCTGAAAAGAAACAAAGAGGGAAAAATAGATCTAAAGTATTATTCTGAAAAAATCGCACATGAGATTTCTACTTCCGAAACATTTATCAGTATAATTCAGGATAATTCAGAATATTCAGCGGCAAAAAAAGCAAGATTATCATATATACATTAAAAAATGAAAA
>JBHPGK010000138.1:0-9596 GCA_042570605.1 Candidatus Zhuqueibacterota bacterium | reverse complement strand
TAATATTCCCTGTGATATTATCGGACAATTCATGGAAGATGAAAGAGAAAAGATATTTTTACTCGATGGCAAAGCTCAGAGAATCTCCATGCCTGTAAAAGACGATATTTCAAAAGTGATCAAAAAACAGGTGCGTATATAACCCTGGGACATTCGGCTTGATAAATTTTCATTAATTTTGTATAATACACATCAATTATTTTAAACTGTCAGGAGATAAAAATGAAAAGATTTTTGGCTTTAACATTTATATTTTTTGTCACAGGTATCTCTAACTCACAATTAATTGATTCAGAGGATTTTATGCCTGATAAACTTATTTCAGAAAATTTAAATGAGGTAATATCGATGAATTCTCTAAAAAGATCTGATCTGAAAATTTCCTATAGGGATGTTATAATACATCTTCATCACACATGGACAATTTCACGTGAATCAAGTGATTTTAAACATGATGTTATTGTGATGATCGAAAAAGATGGTATAATCGGTTATGGTGAGGGTGCTCCAAGCATAAGATTCGGCGAGACTCCGGAAACTGTAAAAAAGGGTTTGGATGCGATAATCAAACTGACCGGATTGGACCCGGAAAAGTTCAAATGGACAAGCGAATATATTGAAAAAAACGTGGATGGATATTATGCGGCAAAAACGGCTTTTGATATGGCGATGTATGATTATGCCGGTAAAAAATACGGTATTCCGCTCTATAAGATGCTGGGATTAAATCCTGATGATACACCATATACTTCTTTTTCAATTGGTATTGACAACATTGACGTAATAAAACAGAAAACAAAAGAAGCTGAACCATATAAAATTCTTAAGGTCAAACTGGGGACTGACTTTGATTATGATATCATAAAAACTATCAGAAGTATTACTGACAAACCAATTCGGGCGGATGCAAATGAAGGCTGGACCAGGGATGAGGCACTTGAGAAATTAAACTGGCTGTATACACAAAATGTCGAGTTTGTTGAGCAGCCTATTCCTGCAGCGGATATTGAAGGGATAAGATGGCTTAGGGAGAACACAGAAATGCCTATTTTTGCGGATGAAGCATTAAAAACTCCTGCTGATATGCCGGCAATAGCATCTGCTTATGATGGAGTTGTTATAAAACTCGTCAAAGCCGGCGGGATTACACCTGCACTTCAACTGATCCATACTGCAAAGACATTAGGATTAAAAATAATGATAGGATGTATGGTTTCAACATCAGTTGCTGTAACTGCAGCAGCTCATCTTACGCCAATGCTTGAATACGCTGATCTTGACGGTAATTTGCTTGTCAGGGATGATCCTTTTGACGGCGTTAAAGTTATTGACGGTAAACTGGTATTACCGGATGGACCGGGTTTAGGTGTTATTCCCAATAATTTGTTTAAAAAATAATCCTGGTTTTATTTCAAATTGTTAAATGTGCATCTTGTCTAATATTAAGGTTATAATGCAATAATATTAAAGTAATTCTTGAAAGGTAAGAAAATGATCGAGGTTTTATATAATCCATACAAAACTGTACTGGAAAGTTTTGATAAGGCTGCAAAGTTAATAGATCTTGATGAATATATCGTAAATAGGATCAGAATGCCTGAGCGTGAATTGAGTGTCTATTTTCCAGTTAAGTTGTCAGACGGTTCTATTAAAATGTTTAACGGTTTCCGTGTTCAGCATAGTTCTGTAAGAGGCCCGGCTGTCGGTGGAGTCAGGTTTCATCCAAGTGTAAACCTGGATGAAATGCGGGCATTATCTACAAGTATGACATTAAAATGTGCAATGGTAAATATTCCCTTCAGCGGTGCAGCCGGAGGTGTGAAATGTTACCCGAAAGAACTTGATATTTATGAAATTGAACGGATGACCAGGAGATATGCTGCGGAAATTTCAATAATTATCGGTCCTGATAAAGATATTGTAGTACCTGATATATACACAAATTCTCAGATCATGGCATGGATCATGGATACATTCAGTATGACAAAAGGATATTGTATTCCCGGAGTTGTTGCGGGAAAACCGATTGATCTTGGAGGTTCTTTCGGTGGAGGTGAAGCAACGGGGAGAGGATGTGTTTATACTCTTCTGGAAGCTGCAAAACAAAAGAACATTTCAATTGATGGATGTAAAGCAGCAGTACTTGGACTTGGCGAAACAGGATCAATTATTGCCGGATTATTGAGTGAGAAGAATACAAATATCGTGGCTGTAAGTGATTCAAAGGGAGGCATTTATAACAAAAACGGGCTGGATATAAATAAAGTCCTTGTATACAAAAATGAATATGAATCAGTTATCGGGTACCCGGAATCTGAGACTGTTACAAATGAAGAACTGCTTACTCTTGATTGTGATCTGCTTATTCCTGCAGCACTTGAAAATGTAATCAGTGCAAAGAATGCAGATAATATCAAAGCACAAATTATAGGAGAGGCAGCTAGTTGTCCAACCACACCTGAAGCTGATGAGATTTTAATCGATAAGGGAATTTATGTAATTCCTGATATTATCGCAAGTGCAGGTGGTGCAATTGTTTCTTATTTTGAATGGGTCCAAAATATAAACAGCATTTTCTGGAATGCAGAGGATGTAAATAAAAGACTAAAGGATGTTATACTCCAAAGCTATTGGAAAGCTGTCGCTAATGCTGAAACATACAAAACTGACCTTCGAACTTCATCAATAATTATTGCCTCCCAAAGCATTAAAGAAGCACTGAATTTAAGAGGAATTTATCCTTAGAGAAAATGTTAGCCTTAATTTTTGATAAAAGTCTTAAACTGCATGATGTCTCAATTCCGAAGAGGAAGAATGGTGAGAGTTTAATAAGAGTGAAGCTTGCCGGTATCTGTAATACCGATATCGAAATAGTAAAAGGTTATATGAACTTTAAGGGTATATTGGGGCATGAATTTACCGGTATTGTTGAAGAAAGTGATAATAAAGAACTTACCGGTAAAAGGGTAGTTGGTGAGATAAACATCTCCTGTGAAAATTGCCGGTTTTGTTATTCAGGGCTTGAAAGGCACTGTAATAACCGCCAAACATTAGGAATTTTCAATAAGGACGGAGTTTTTGCCGAGTTTATAACTCTTCCTGATAACAATCTGCATGTATTACCGGAAATCGTATCCGACCGTGAAGCAGTATTTGTTGAACCTCTGGCTGCAGCGCTTGAAATACTTGAGCAGGTACATATTGAACCGTTCAGTGAAATTGCAGTAATAGGAGACGGTAAGCTGGGAAGTCTTATTGCCCAGGTTTTGAAAATAAATGGTAATGATGTAACTGTATATGGAACTGATGCTAAAAAGCTTGATTTGATTATGTCATTTGGGATTAAAACCCAAAAGAATGATCATTCAGTTAATGAAAAGTACGATATCGTAGTCGAATGTTCAGGGAATCCTGAAGGATTTTTTGATGCAGTACAGATGACAAATCCTCGGGGGACAATTGTTTTAAAAAGTACTTTTCACGAAAAACTGGAATTAAACATTGCACCCTTAATTATCAATGAAATCAGCTTAATTGGTTCACGCTGCGGACGGTTTGAACCGGCAATAAGGCATCTTGAAAATAAACATATAAAGATTGAGCCGTTAATTTCTGAGGTTTTTCCGCTAAAAGATGCAATTGAAGCTTTTCAATTTGCAAAGAACAGGGAAGTTCTAAAAGTATTGATTGAAGTTTAAACTTTAGGCAAATTTTGAGAATTTTATTTTTAGGAACCGGAACATCATACGGTGTTCCGGAAATAGGCTGTAAATGTCCTGTTTGTATTTCCGATGATCCAAAAAACAAAAGGCTTCGTCCCTCAGTATTTATTGAATTCAAAAATAAAAACATTTTAATCGACACAACGCCTGATTTCAGGGCTCAAATGTTGAATAATAATATCATCAGGATTGATAACGTATTGTTTACGCATTATCATGCCGACCATATCATGGGACTTGATGATATAAGGCGTTTTAATACAATTCAGAACAAAAGACTGCCTGTTTACGGAGACAGGAAAACCATTGAGCGGATAAAAAAAATATTTTTCTATGCATTTGAAGAAGGAAATCCATTTGATACATATTTTCCGAAATTAGATTCATTCATTATTGACGGACCATTTGAATTTGAAGGAGTAATAATTGAACCCGTGGAAGTATATCATGGCGGTATGCCTGTTTTGGGATTCAGGATCGGTGATTTTGCTTATCTGACAGACTGCAATAAAATCCCGGAAAATTCACTTAAAAAATTGAATAATTTAAAAGCTCTGGTTTTCGGAACTCTGCGCTTTGATAAGCACATTTCACATTTTTCAATCCCGGAGGCAATTGAAGCTGCAAATAAAATAAAACCACGGAAAACTTATTTTACACATATATCCCATTCAATTGACCATTCAATAGCTGAAAAGATGTTACCTGAAAATACTTTTATAGCATATGATGGTCTGGAGATTATTATTTAGAATGTATAGATAAATACATTACTGTCCAGTTAAAGTTAAAAACTACAATATTAGATCTAAAAATAGAGAACTTAAAGTTTGTAATAATGTAAATATAGTCTAAATATAACGAACTCGAAAAGGAACACCTATCAAAATATAATATCAAGTTTACACAATTAATTTAACATCATATTGTTTTTGGTTGGAATAAATTGAATATTTATATAAAGAGATAGAAAATCATGGAGAAAAGCGATAAATTCCCAGAAATCAGGAAAATTTTTGTATTAATAGGATTAATTTTACTATTATTTCACTTCATATTTGTTTTTGTTATACCAGTTCGTACATGGGGATTTGATTTTATTAAGTATTATTCTCCATCAACAATAATAATGTTTTACCTTTTTGGAGTATCTATAGTTATTTTCCCCTTATCGGTTTACTTCAATTTACATAAGACAGAAAGCCTTTTCAATAGACTTGATAAATATTACAATCAATATAAACGGTTTTTAAGTATAATATTTTTAGAACTGTGTTTAATTTTATTCTGGTTTTTCAAAGTTAAATATCCATTACTCGGAGATGGATTATACAGTCTGCATTATGTTGTTAATGAAAGTAGTAGATTCGACTGGGGACTAGGCATATACTACTATATTTATAGGATAATACAAATCTTTACAAGTATTTCCGGGCAACAGGTTTATGTGATTACTCACGTTCTTCTAGGACCAGTTTTTTTGATAATTTCATTTCAAATTGCAAAAAATATTGGAAGAATTGTGGTTGAGAAAATTTTTGTTTTTGGTTGTTTAACAGCCAGTGGAATTATATTAATATTTTTTGGCTATGTTGAAGTATACGGATTTGCCGTTATATTTTTAATGATTTATTTCTATTGCGGAATTTTATTCTTAAAAAACAGATGCTCTTTAACAGTCGTACTGATTTTTTTGATGATATCGATAATTATGCACAGATTAAACATTATATTTTTTCCTTCATTTTTATTTTTAATATTCAGGAAATATGATCTATTACATAAAATTAAGCAAACATATATTTTCACTATATTAATGTTCATTTTGCTTCTTATAATACTGTTTTATAAAAAATTACCGTTATTGCAGTTCTTACCCAAAGAAAACCAGCCTTATTATTTGTTGTCATTTAAACACTTAATAGAATTTCTTAACAGTCAGATATTAACTGCTCCAGTATGCTTTCTACTTGGATGTATACTCTTCATATTCTGTGTATTAAAAAAAATAAAAATCAATGAGATTTCACTATTTTCCGGGATTGCCGGAATTTTTGGATTATTGTTCGCAATTACAGCAAATTTTAAACTTGGTTCCCTGGATTGGGATGTTATGGCATTTTCTGGTATACCTGTTACAATTTTTGCAACTTCTTTGGCGATACAAATGTCAAGTCATTTCATATCAAAACAGAATTTATTTTATGTAATTGTCATTGTCACCGGATTTTCCTTCTTAAACACAATTCCATGGATTACATTAAATTCTTCTGATAAATCTGTTAAAAGATATGTGGAGATTGTGTTAACAGAACCTGCAAATAGATTTGTTGATAAAAATGGATCAGGAATAGCCTATAAATACTATGAATTATACAGACTGGGATTTAAAAAAGAAGCCTTTGAATTAATGAAATATGATCTCAAAGTTCATCCGAATCAAACAAGAGGATATTATAATGTAGCTGTACAACAAATAATAAATAAAGAATATGAAGAAGCAGAAAAAAATCTAAATGTTCTTGTAAATCGATTCCCTAATTATATCCCAACCTATGTCCAGTTATCCGAACTTGCTCTTTTAAAGAATGATACAACATCTTTTATTGAAAGCGTAAATAAATTGATCAATTTCTCAAAAAATAAAGAAGCTTATTCACACATAATTAAATTAGGTGCAGAAAAACGATTTTTTAATTATCAGCTTTTACTAGAACAAATTATTAAGAAAAGAGAGGGAAAAATCAAATAAAAAGAGTGGTCAATCAGGGCAATATCGTCATTCTGATTCCTGTCTTCAGGAAGATGAATCTCAATATTATTATTAAACTGGCGGCAATGGTAATTAAAATTAAAAAATAATGATTTTTATGAAAAGAATGTTATTCTTAATCTTTTTTATACCGTTTTCAATTTCGTTCCTGCTTAATTTCAAGAGTAATTTTCCGTCGATCTTTGTGGAATTATCAAACTTTTACCTGTTTGGTGCAGGGATATTGTTTTTTTTCCTTGTACGGCTAATCCCATTCAGTAATAGGAAGGGGAACTTTTTTGAAAATTTCTCACATGAATTGACACACTATTTATTTGCACTGTTGTTTTTTAAGAGGGTCACATCTTTTAAAGCATATTCAAAGTACGGTGGGGAAATCAATCTATACGGCGGAAATTTTTTGATTGCACTATCTCCATATTTTTTTCCGACTTTTACAGTTTTCTTTCTAATATTAAAGCCAATTCTTATTAATGAAGTCAGGCAGTTTATAGATATATTTATTGGATTTACGTATACTTTTCATTTAAGTTTATTTATAAAAGATTTCAGTGTATCACAGCCTGATATTAAAATTACGGGAAGAGCATTTTCTTTGATTTTTGTAACACTGGCAAATGTATTGCTTATTGCAGGAATCTCAATTATTATTGGGAGAGATTATAGTTTCTTTTTCGAATTCTTAAAATTATCGGTTAACAGTATAATTGATTTCTTTGTTAAGATTGCCGGAGTACTAAATATCTAAAACGGGGAATATATAAGATCCGTTTGGAATTAAATATGTTAATTGATTGTTGTTAATTAAGTTATATGATTCATCTAAAGCTTCTTTTAAAGTATTGAATTTTTTCAATCCCATTTTTTCAAAGATTTTTCCATCCGCATTTGATACGAAAAATATTCTTTTTTCATTTATCTTAATTTTATATGACAAAGCCGTATTGCCATTCATTTTGAAATCTGCATTTAATCTTTTATGCATTTCAGTGATATCATGATATTCAAACCAATCTAAAAATGTAGAGGAACCAATACCGTCAATACACTCTGCAGCTACGATTAATATTCCGTTATCAGAAAGAATATTCCAGCATCTGTTTATTGACTTATGAGTTTGAATCAGATTAATATCTTTTGGATATCCCCCCGGGCTCATTATTATTAAATCAGCTTTTTTAGTAACCTGCATTGAGAAATAGTCAAGCAGTTTTTTACAGCCCGATTTAAAGGCGTCAACAGGGTGTCCGAATACAGCATTTATAATTTCACCGGTATCGTTTAAAATTGTATTAAAAACCGGCGGTGGTGAAATGAAGTCTAAAATTAAAAAAATGTCATCAAATAAAGGATTTTTTTCTATAACACCTTCAACACAGAGTGGATTAAGACCGGGATTTTCCGGATCTATGGTAAATGAATGATTCTTTAAAGCAGTTTCTAACCCTGCAAGCCCGGGAATCAGAGTTTTTAGACCTCCGCCAAAACCTGCCATGTAATGAAAGTTAACGCTTCCAGTTAATAATATTTTATCATATTTTAATACTTCAGTATTAATATGGATTTTTGTACCGTTTTTAGTCGTTCCAATATAAGTTAAATTACTTTTCTCAGTACAATCATGTTCAAAGATTTTAAATTTTTTAAATATTTTTTCACCAAGAATACTGATCTTTTCAAAATCTGTCATTTTCCCATGAGTACCATTAGCGAAAAACAGGGTAATGTTGTCACTGGAAATTCCAATATTATTAAATTTCTCAATGATCAGAGGTAAGTACAAGTGAGTGCCTGATTTCCTTGTTTTATCAGGAATTACAACTGCAACATTTTTAGAATTCTTAAAATAGTCTTCAAAAGCAGGGAAATTGATTGGTTTATTCAGGTTTTCAAGTACAATTTCGCTTTGAGGTTTAGCACCAGTAACTCTTTTATCCAGGATATAATAATCATCCCGGTCTAATACAAATTCTATTTCTTTTTTTCCATATGGGATTTGAAACTTTCTAACAGCCATTCGATCTTCATTTCCTTAAACAGTGAGTTTTTTATTTTCAATTCATTAAAGAAATACTTATCAGATTCACTTATTACATTTCCCTTAATAGCATTTTCAGTAATTTCGGCAAGCTTATTAAAATCGTTATGGTGTTCACTGAACCGTAATTCTGCATAATCCCTTGCAGAGCGTGTACTGATCAGAAACTGCCAGTCTGAAGATTGGATCAACAAAAACTCTCGTGCAAGCTGTACAATTAATGAGTCAGTAGATTCGTCTTTATGAGAATAGTTCTCTAATATTTTCTTCAGCCTGTATTCATCGTGATAAATTTCTTTCCAGGTCCACTGTGTATCTTCATTAAGCCAAATATAGTGATATCCTCCTTCTCCCCATGAACCTTCAGGGATGTTAACAGTAACTTGTGGTTTAAGCTCAGAACATTCGGTAGCAGCATTGGAAAGTTTAATTTCCGGGTCTGATGCGAGCTTTTCAAGCAGCTGTTCCAAAAAAGCAGGTCCTTCAAACCACCAGTGTCCGAAAAGTTCTGTGTCATAAGGCGCTGTTAAAACGCCATATTGGCCTGTAGTATTGTGGTATTCTTTAAGAGTATTTTTAATTAACTGTGCAAAATGGTCTGAATTCTCGTTTATTCTACTGTTAATAATTTCTGTAGAATACTCCATTTTTTCACCAAGGTCACAATTAGAACCGGTTACTCTCCAGTACCTTAATCCACCCGGAAAATGTTTTTTATGAAATTCCATATACCAGCTGTCTCCCGGATAACCATGCTCACCACTCCATACCTGAAGTCCTGTTTTGGGGTCCCTTGTAAAGATTGTGACCGGTTTGCCTTCGCCGCATGCCGTATTAATTAAATACAACGAATATGGGGATAGGTTCTTAATTTCATCGAAGACATATTCCTTTTCAAATTGTTTCCACAGTCTCTTTAGATCATCGAATCTGTCTGCATAAACACCTATTGCTTTGCCGCCTCTTAATAAATGTGAATCAATAAATGTGTATTCGATGCCGTATTTCATAAAAAATTCTTCAATCCCTTTTCTATTAAAAGCATCACCATAAATATCAAGAT
>JBHPGK010000137.1:0-9724 GCA_042570605.1 Candidatus Zhuqueibacterota bacterium | reverse complement strand
GGCACCAATTGTCCCGTGAGTTATCCCGAGCCTGGATTATCTGGAACTCGCAAACAGTATGGGGATATCTCACGGGACAATTGGTGCCCCGGTTATAATAGCTGACGGTATTAAAGGAGGGGACGGCGTAATTGTTAAAGCAGGTGATCCTGTAAATGAAATTGCTGTTGCTTCGGGCATTCATGATGCGGATGCAATGATCGTTGTATCTCATGTCAAGGGACATATTCAAGCCGGTTTTGGAGGCGCAGTTAAAAATGTCGCCATGGGCTGCATCTGCCAGTGGCATCGTGAAAATACTGCAAAAGTTTCGAGGGGAAGTCTCCATATGGAAGAGAAAAGAGGGATCACATGGGACGAAGAACTGTGCACCCTTTGCGAAGACTGTATTGAAGTGTGCCCTACATTTTCACTGCACCGGGAAGGAGACAGGATAATCCGCGACAAAACCTGCTGGTACTGTATGAGATGTGAAAGAGTCTGTCAAACCGGTGCCATGCAGGGCGCTCTGGACCAGGAGAAGTTCCAGAAATCAATTGCAGAGTCTGTAAAAGCCGTACTTGGCACATTTGATAAAAACAAAGTACTTTATATAAATTTCAATATGGAGATGCATCCCGGTTGTGACTGTATGCCTGTTTGTGATACTCCTGTTGCTCAGGACGGGGGAATTTTTGCTTCAGACGATATTGTCGCTGTAGACTGGGCTTCATATAAGGACATGACTTTTGCGGCACCGCTTGAAAATTCCGGCGCATCCGACCTTAACATTAAAAAAGGTGACAACATACTAAAAAATCTTTACCCGGAAAGTAATCCTGAATTAGCTTTTAATGAACTTGAAAAGATGGGACTGGGTTCAAGCAGGTATGAATTGATGGAAATTAAAAGCAGTGAAAAATAGGCATATCAACTTTCCGGAGAATCAGTAAAAAGTCTGATCGCCTTTTCTATTTCTGCTATATCTATTAATGTTTCTTTACAGGGACCTTTCGGTCTTTGATTTACCACTCCAATAACGGGGATCTTTGTTGCAACATCCTTGATCCCGGTCAGAAGGTCTCTTTCACAGGCTACTCCTATCACTGCTCTGGGTCGTGTTTTTTGTATTATTGCTCTTGCCTGTGTGCCACCCGGGACTGTATGAATATCGATGTTATATGTCTTTTTTAAGCCCATTACATCTTTCAGAGCCTCTTTCTGAAGGCAGCGCGGAAGAAGAATTAAGACCTTTCTTTCAGGGGCATTTTCTCCCATTATTTTTCGTAATGTTGCCTTTACTATCGCATTGTTTACCTTAATAAATGAATTACTTATCCTGTCCCGCGGTATCCCGAAGTAATCCGCAATTTTTATGACCATAGGGACAAACGAATTGTAAAGAAAATTTTTCTTCTTCAGTTTTATCCATATTGATTTTTCGGTAAGCAGTGCAAGAGCGATCACCGTATAAGTAAAAACGGAATATAAGGAAAAAAGCCCGTGCCCTATATAGCAGACAAGAGGCAGAACCGGATAGAACTGTTCCAGACGGGGACTTATCATGTAGATCACAAGCAGGCCTGCAGAAATATAAAGTATTAACAACAGTCCCGCAAAAATAAAGAAAAGGGATTTTTGTGAATCAGGATTTTCGATCATTTTCTTTCCATCCCAGTCAAGCCATTCATCGCCAAGCACACGGTCCCGTTTTTGGTCTGTTTTCTCTTCCATTATTTAATTTTAACAATTTTTATGCTGAAAATCAATATAAATAGAAAAGGCTGAGGTCGGAAGAACATCTCGCTAAGGCGCAAAGGGGAAAAAGGGCGAAGGTGGAAGAACACCTTCGCCGGCAGAAAAAAGGCTGAGGCGAAGGCTAATGCTGAGAAGGAAATGTAAACACAGAGAACACTGAGATAAACCGGAGAGCACGGAGATGGATTTTTTTGTAGGGACAGCACATTGTGCTGTCCGCCCTTTTCCCATAATTAATATTCAGAATCGAGGGATTTTATTGCCCGGATATTTTTTCTTTACCTTGTTGAATAACACAATGAAAGTATTTTAAAACAAAGCGGAGAATTCTCATTCTCCGCTTTGTTAAATGTTCAAAAAACTCCGCGTCTCCCCGCCTCTGCGAGAGGTCTCTATTTCCAGCTTTCCATCATTTCCCACCTTTTTACAGCTTCGACAAAGTTGTCCGCAATATAGTCTGCAAGCCTTTGTGTGTATTCTTCTGCTTTTTTCATATCAAAATCTATGTATCCCTTGCCTTTTTCGTAAAGACTCATTGTAGCGACAGCAGGGAAAACCCCGAATCCGGCATCGATCCTGTGCCTTGCTATGTTATCTTTGCCTAATTTTTCATACATTTCTTTGTCAACAAGGTCCTTATTATAGCTTAAATTAAGCGCGGACTCTTCCAGTGCAGCATGACCGGCTTCATGTTCAGGTGTACCGTATATCTCATTGCCTATTTCCTTTCCGACTGACCACCACTCGACCACCATAATATGCGCTGCAGATTCAAGATGAACGGCTCTTGCCGCTTCCCTTGCATAATCTGCATTTCCACCGTGCCCGTTTACAATAAGAATGTTTCTAAATCCGCTCTTTACAAGGTCTCTAAGAATATCGAACAAATATTCCGTTAATATCTCTTTTCTGATAGTGACCGATCCCGGGAATTGAGATATTGATGGTCCCGTATATCCATAGTTCACCGCCGGTGCGATCAGAGCGTTACACCGTTTCCACATTCTTTCTGCCAGGTTAACCGGTATTATGGCATCCGAACCGATCGCTGTTGCACCATGTGATTCGATAGTCCCTAACGGAAGTATGACCCTGTCCGTGATCTCAGGGACGATCTCGGCAAACCGCATCCAGCAGTAATTCTGCATATGATGGAATTTCATGTCAGCCACCTTTTTCTGTCCGAAAACAGGTAAGGCAATTAGTAAAATTAAAGTAAATACAAAAAACATCTTTACATTTTTCATGGTTCTTCCCCCTTGTTGTTATAAAGTTTAATTTAATTCAATTATATGTTTATACTTTCAGCTATTTTGTATGTTAATTTTATAGACACAAGATATTATATCAAAAATCAAAAAGTAAAATCACATATAAAAATTTAAAATTTTTAAAAATATATTAAAAACTTTTAGCATATTTTGTCCTGGTTTATCAAAAAACGATGATTTGAATCTTTTTGATTTTTGGATTGTCATTTTCATTTTTTCATTTTACTTTTTTATATTTCAGCCGGTAATAGTTCTAATATTCATAAAATGTAAAAAGTGTGTTTTATAAATTAAAGCACACTACCTTTGTTTCTGTAAGGTCCATTATTGAATGCCTTATACCCTCCCTTCCAAGTCCGCTGTATTTTATTCCTCCGAAAGGCATCTGGTCTATCCTGTAATCTGTTGAGTCGTTTACAATAACGGTGCCTGCATTTAGTTCTTTTACCGCTTTGAATGCATGATCTATACTATTTGTGAATATTGCGGCGTTCAGACCGTATTCCACATCATTCGATCTTTTTATGGCTTCCTCAAGAGACGTCACCTTGTAAAGAGAGACGACCGGCCCGAAGATCTCCTCCCTGTCAATTATTGCATTACCCGGAACATCGGTAAGAACAGTCGGTAGATAAACAGTATTTTCTCTTTTGCCCCCTGTATGGACTTTTGCACCTTTTTTAGAGGCATCATTTACCCATTCTTCGATTCGTATTGGTTCCTTCTCCGATATTATGGGGCCCATATCCGACTTCTCATCGAGGTTATAACCGGTTTTAAGCGCGGATGTCTTTTTAACGAATTTTTCTGTGAATTTCTCATAAACTTTATCCATTAAATAGATTCTCTGAACACCGATACAGTTTTGACCTGCCGCTCCGAACGCCCCGGAGACACAAAGCGCTACCGCTTTGTCTATTGCGGCATCATCCATCACAATTACAGGCGAATTGGATCCCATCTCCATCTGGATTTTTTTAAATCCTGCTTTTTTTGCTATTTCGATACCGGTTTTTCTACCGCCTGTAAAACATACCATCCTGATCCGTTCATCAGTTACAAGTGCATCGCCGATCCTCTCCGGTCTGCCGGGTATTATGCTCAGCATTTCACCGGGGAGCCCAGCCTGCAGTAATATCTCACCTAACTTCAGCGCAGTCAGGGGGACAAGTTCCGAAGGCTTCAGGATCACTGCATTCCCGGATGCTATTGCGGGCCCTATCTTATGAGAAGCCAGTGTCAGCGGGTCGTTAAATGAAATAATTGCTGATATTATACCGATAGGGAACCTGTAATAGTACCCTACTCGGTTTTCAGAGCCCGGTACACTTTCAAAAGGAAGTGTCTCACCGGCGATCTTCCTCGCTTCCTCTGCTGAAATTGTAAGAGTATTTATTCCTCTTAATGCTTCCCTGCGGGTTTCACCTATCGTTTTTACACCTTCTGAAGCAATAAGCCGGGCAATCTCTTCCTTGTTGTTCTCAATGATCGAGGCGGCTTTTTTAAGAATATCGATCCTTTTATGGACAGGCAGTCCTTTTGCAATCTCGAATCCCTTCTCAGCAATATCGATTGCACGTTTTACATCATTCTCATCTGCATCCGGTACGGTATCTATCAGCTCGCCGTTGAATTTATTCCTCACCTCTATTTTTTCTTTCTTATCTATCCATTCACCGCCAATTAACATTTTCATGGATTTTTACCCCTTTTTGATGTACAGATATGACCTTTTAATAAAGAAATTCGCTAAAGCCGGGTGGAATTAAATTCTACTGTAAAATATTACTCGATTATGTATTTTGCAATAACAATTTTAATTAATTTGATTATATGACAAGATTGAGGAAGGAAGAGAACCACAGAGGCACAAAGACACAGAGGTAATATTTTGTTGGGACAGTACATTGTTCTGTCCAGCTAAAAACAACAAAAATTCCTTAGTGTCTTAAAGGTGCAATTACCAAGGGCAGTTCACGAACCCCCGAGTAATACCCCCCTGAGGCGGACACGCGGAACACGCGCCCCTACATTAATATGCAAATATTAATTGTAAACTATTAATTCTTTCTCTGCGTCTCCGTGCCTCCGTGGTAAAGAAAAAAGCTTTTACTTCCAGCTGTCCTGCATTTCCCATCTTTTCACAGCTTCAAGGAAAGTATCTGAGATTAGGTCGGCTTTGATCTTTGTATACTTTTTTGCTTTTTCAACATTAAAATCATGATACCCGGTGCCTTTTTCCGGGAGTCTCGATGTTGCCCATGCCGGCATCATAAAAAAACCGGATTCAGCCCCCTCCCTTGCTACATTATCTTTACCTAATTTTTCATACATTTTTTTATCTACAAGTTTAGGATCATATGAAAGCACAAGTGCTGCCTCTTCAAGGTCTCCATGCCCGGACTGCTGCGCTTTAAGCCCGTAAACTTCGGATGCGGCGTTCCACCCCATTTTCCACCATTCTACTACCATGAAATGAGCGGCGGTTTCAACATGAAGGCGCGTCATTGCTCTTTTTGTCGCCTCCGTATTGCCGCCGTGTCCGTTTACTACAAGCACATTTTTGAATCCCGATCGAACAAGGTCTTTCATAACGTCATAGATATACTCTTCAAAAATATCTTCCCTGACGGTTACCGATCCCGGGAACTGTGAAACGCTTAATCCTGTAAACCCATGATTTATTGCAGGCGCAATTAAAGCATTGCATTTATCCCAGATCATTTCGGAAAAATTGACGGGGATAAAATTGTCAGTTCCAATCGCACAAACACCGTGTGATTCCAATGTGCCGATAGGCAGGATAACCCTGTCGGTAACTTCCGGTACTATCTCGGCAAACCTCATCCAGCTATAATTCTGCATGTGATGAAATTCAAGGTCTTTAACCTTTTTTTGAGAATATGCCGGTAAACATACTAAAACTGCTAAAGTAAAAACCAGAACAACTTTTGTTTTGCTCATGATGAGTCCCCCTGAATTAAATGTTTAATTGTATGAATAACGATTCAAATTATGGAGATTTTATGATTAAATCAACAGAATTATCAGGGCATTAATAGGGGGAGTCTGATAAATTGAACAAGGGGTCATGACCCCTTGTTCAATCATTAAATGTGGTGAAGTTCCCCTGAAATTTATTCTATGAATCAAGTTATAGAAAAAAAGTGATATAGTTGAATTTAAAAACCGTTTGCCTGGTTTTTAAACCGTTTAAATTTCGGGAATCAATGACTGCTTTTACATTTGACTGAAAATAAAAATATCCCGTCAGGGATAAAATGTTTATAGCCTTTGGAATATTTACCTGACAATCTTTAAGTCCCGAAGGGACGATATACCCTGACTTTGGTTTTATTCTGATCACATGGATTTAGCGAACATCCCGTCCCTGCGGGACTATTTCTTGTATTTGGGAATTTTCAGGCTATAAACATTTTGTCACTGACGGGACAAAGCGAATTATACATTTCCACCTATAAAAATTTTTCTCTTCTTATATATCATTTAGTTACGGAAACAGATTGCTAAATTTTGGAGAAACTCCTGAATTGTTGTGGGATTATTCCGAGAAACTCCCATTTTTTCGCCATTGATGTCATTTCGAGTCCCGGGTTCTCGGGGAACTTGTTTTCACAAAGTGATCACTTCGTGACACACAGTCTGTGAGTTCGGAATGACAGAAATACGGCATTTATCAATAAATTTTCTACTTTCTTGTTAAACTTTCATAGACAGTCTCTATCCAGCTGTCAGTTTTTACAAAACCCTGCCCGTAAGAATCATATTTTTTCAGGATATTTTCACTTTTCATTTTTTCCGGGATTTTTCCCTGCTCTATGGCGTTTTTTACTATTTCAACCGTTTCAGACAGCATTTTTACGTAATCTTTCAGATCTTTTACTTTAATGATATCGGAATGTGACGGGATAACCGTCATATCTTCACCGAACTTGGAAATGATCATATTAATGCTCTTTATATTGCCCTCTATATCTCCGCCGTATTTCAGATCGATATACGGGAATCTGCCCGTCCCGAACATTAAATCCCCGATACAGAGGATATTTGACTTTGTAAAATGTACTATAATATCGCCCCCGGTGTGGCTTGAAGGAATATGTATTAACTTAATTTCCTCTCCGTTAAAATGAATCGACATATCATTTTCAAAAGTAACATCCGGGTGAAACTCCACCGGATCAGGAGGGATCGTTCGGCCAAGCAGGTTCCTTTCTATAGACATATAATATTTTACTTTGTCGTGAGCTATTTTCGTCGCAAATTTTCCCAGATCTTTGTTCCCGCTTGTATGGTCATTATGATAATGAGTGTTAATGATGAATTTTGCTTCATCATTTGTGATCTTTTTGATCTCCTGCTTAAGCTGTTCCTGTACCTGTTCAAAGCCCGTATCAACAATCAGCAGACCATCATCTCCCTTGAAAACAACAACCGTGCTTCCGGTGAGTACCGCATAAATATTACCGGTGAGCTTTTCGGTCTTAACCTCCTGCCCGAAAACAGAAACCGATATTGTTAACATTATTAACGTTAGAATAACTAATACTTTTTTCATAATAATCTCCGCATTTTTCTAATAATTAATTGTTAATTCCCTGAGATCATTTCATATAACATTCAGTGCTTCGTCCACCATCGTCAGGTAAAATTCAACGGGAATATAACTCGGTATAGAATTACCTGACCCGACAGCATACCTTCCTGCCCTGCCGCAATAATCTATTAATTGTCTTGTTTTTTTCCGTACCGCTTTCAGCGTTGAAGCCGACAGGATATTGATATCCAGTCCTCCCAGAACAGCAATACGGTTTCCGAACTTTGCCTGGAATTTTTCAACCGGCATGATTACATCTTCAAAGGAATGTTTTCCTTCTATTTTTACATCTTCGATCAGGTCTTCCATTATCTCTTCAAGATTGCCGCATGAATGCAGGAAATACGGGAGCCCTTTTTCTTTAGACATTTCCGAAAGGTGTTTGTGACAGGGTAAAATGTACTTTTTCAGATCTTCGGGTGAGATCAATGTCCCGGTTTTAAAACCCATGTCATCACCCTGGAACACGGCAATAAGATTATCCAGGTCAAGTAAATTATTATAAAAATCCTTTATGAGGCTGAATATTTTTCCGGTAACTGCCTTTACAAGTTCAGGATCGTCATGAATTGTCAGGCACAATCCCTCAAGCGACATGATCCAGGACAGGTGCTCAAATATCCCGCCCCCGTGGCAGCTCATCAGCCCCATGCCATCAGGCAGGTTTCTGTTTATATATTCAAACGGGAAAAAATCAAAATCTTCGACCCTGGGCCATGGAAACTTTTCGAAATCCTCCCAGCTCGATATTCTACCGGAATGTTCATCTGCCCAGAACCTTGTCCCTGTCACACCTTCGGCAGTATCCTGGATAGATATCTTATTGCTCAAAAAACCAAGTTCCGCTTCAAACCGCACAAAATCATAACCCATCCGGTGCCAGAATTCTATAAAATTGTTTAGATAAGCCTTCTGCGATTCTCTTGTTTTTCCGTAGTCTGCCCATTCCCTGCCCAGTATCTCTGTAACGATCTGCTTCATGACAAATTCATCGACAATATATTCCACGAGGGGAACCCGTGAATTATCCCGCCCCATCAGTATATCGATGAACTGCCTGCAGTCAGGTTTTGGGTTTTGTACTGGTATGTTTTTTAGTTCAATGTGCATATGTAAATTGTCAGTGTTTTTAAAAGGACAGGTTTTCCCGCCGATGGCGGGATATACCTCAGGCAGACAAACCTGTCCCTACATAAATTTTCTTTTCGCCTTTCAACCAAAGGTTGATCCGCCTCTGGCGGACGTGCCTTTGTGGTTGTTTTTCAATTATTAATTATCTCTCCGTGTCTCCGCATCTCTGCGGTTTATTCTCTTCTTAGCCTTAGCCTAAGTCTTAGCCTTCCTCATTGCTTCCAGCAGGACTTCTGCATGCCGGCGAAGGTGTTCTTTCACCTTCGCCTTATTGTCCGCGCCTTTGAGAGAGATTCCTTCCCTAAGTCTTAGCCTTCTTCAATGCTTCCAGCAGGGCTTTTGTCTCTAATATCGTCACCCCGTCCCGCTGCAGGTTGCCCAGCATCTGGTTATGGATGTCATCTGCTTTGTACAGTTTCCCGTTATAACCCGGGCAGTCTATCGTTCCGCAGGCATCGGCTACAAGAAACACATTATAAAGAGCGTTATTAGCTACCTCAACGGTGGAGGCTACGCACTGGTCGGTAAGAAAACCGGCAAATATAAGGTTATTTAATTTAGCATTTTCAAGCAATTGTCCAAGTTCTGTGCCGATAAATGCGCTCTGAAAATGTTTCTGTATAAGCGGCTCGTCTTTATGAGGTTTTGCAAAATCTTTTATTTCACAGCCGGGGCTGTCTTCTGAGTAGATCGAGCCCTTTCGCCAGGAGACATGCTGAATATGAAAGACCGGCCTACCCGTTTCCCGCCAGTTTTTCAGTATTTTTGCTATGTTTTTCTCTGCCTGCGGATTGTTCCTTTCACCCATTGCAGGGTCATCCATAGCTTTCTGAACGTCGATGATTATAAGTGCTGTGTTATCAGGTATCTTTTTCATGATTGTCCCCTTCATTAAATTCAAAAAGTGTTTTAAGAGTTAAACCACAGTGAACACAGAGTATGGCCCGGTGGTTATAATATTATACAG
>JBHPGK010000136.1:0-9740 GCA_042570605.1 Candidatus Zhuqueibacterota bacterium | reverse complement strand
TGACCGACTCTACATTTTTTGAGGTGTTTACGGTTCCCGTACTTTATGGTGATGCGAAAACTGCTCTGAAACGGCCCGGTACCTGTGTTCTATCAAAATCTTCTGCCGTTAAATACTTTGGTGAAGAGGATGCTGTAGGGAGAACTCTGAGTTTTGAAAGATTCGGTGATATGACGGTAACGGCTGTCGCTGAAGACATGCCTGAGAATTCTCATTTTCATTTTGATATTTTATTGCCGATTCCCCCATTCAGAAGACCTCCATCATGGCTTTTTGCATTATGTCATACTTATATACTTTTGAAGGATAACGTTTCGCCGGCTCAAATAGAATCGAAGTTTCCTTATATGGTCAGGAAATACTTTGCTCCCGAAATGCAAGAGAGATGGAAAACGTCATTTGAAGAGTTCACTGCGTCCGGTGGTTTCTTCAAACACTCTCTTCAAAAATTAGATGATATACATCTTCATTCAAATCTGGATTTTGAATTAGAGAAAAATGGAGACATCAAATATATTTACATTTTTTCATCAGCCGCATTTATCATTCTTTTGGTAGCCTGTATAAACTTTGTGAACCTTACTACAGCCATTTCAACATATAGAATGAAAGAAATTGCAGTTAGGAAAGTTGTCGGCTCTTATAAGGCATTATTAGTCAAACAGTTTTTAATTGAATCGATTTTACTGAGTTCTATTTCAGGAGTTACCGCAGTAATCCTGGCAGAATTCTTTCTGCCGTTTTTTAATAATTTCTCAGGAAAAAGTCTGGAGTTGGACTTTTTTGGTAATCCACTGGTTCTAACTCTATTAATATTAACAGTGGCAATCATAGGAATTCTTGCAGGTATTTATCCCGCATTCTTTCTTGCTGCATTTAAACCCGGATTTCTATTGAAAGGATCTCCTGTTAAAGGAAAAAAAAGCAGTTCTTTTAAAAAAGGATTTGTCACAATTCAGTTAGTAATGTCGATAATTCTAATAATCAGTACTCTGGTTGTTAAAAAACAGTTGAGGTATATTTTTGAAAGAGACCTCGGATTTGAAGAAAAGAATGTTTTGGTAATTAAAAATGCAACAAGAGGACTGGGACAAAATCTGGAAGCCTTCAAAAATGATTTACTTCAATACCCAAATATTGTTAATGCCGCTTCTGCTTCTTCAACTCTTGGAGAAGTCTTCAGCTTTGAAGTATTTTACCCTGAAGGGAAAACTGCCCAGGAAGGAATAAATTTTTGGAGATTATTTACCGGATATGATCTGAAGGTAACAATGCAGTTGGAAATAATAAAAGGGAGGTTTTTTTCTCGGGAGTTCTCTACAGATTCAATTTCAGTTGTAATAAATGAAACTGCAGCAAAAAGGCTTGGTTGGGAAGATCCTGTAGGAAAACGAATATCAATGGCAAACAGGATTAATTATAACATAATAGGTGTTGTAAAAGATTTTCATTATCACTCGCTATATAAGCAAATTGAACCAATTGCTATTTTACTTGATGATAGAAGAAGTAATTTTATGTTAATACGAACCAGCGGAGAAAATGTGGAAAACATTATAGCATTTGTGAAGGAAAAATGGAATTCATATTCATCAGGCAAAGTGTTTAATTATTACTTCCTAGATAATAATATAGAAAATATATACAGTTCAGAGCATTCTACACGTATTCTTCTTTTTGGATTTTCCGCTATCGTAATATTTTTGACCTGTATGGGTCTCTTTGGTATGGCTGCATTTGTTGCGGCACAGCGCACTAAAGAAATAGGGATAAGAAAGACTTTTGGGGCTTCAACATTTAACATTGTTAATATTTATATAAAAAACCTTGCAGCATGGGTGGTCATTGCAATTATATTCGCTTTTCCAATTTCATATTTTATTACGAACCGCTGGCTCGATAATTTTGCATATAGAATAGATGTCGGATGGAAGATATTTATCTTATCAGGTTTATTTGCTTTTATGATTTCATTGTTAACGGTTATTTTTCAGACTATAAAAGCCGCAACTGCAAATCCGGTTGATAGCTTAAAACATGAATAAAATAATATGAAAAAAATTAAACCTCCGAAATTTGCAGAATGGATTATAAAAAAAGTCCTCCCCAGGGATAATTGGAACACTTCGATCGGTGATTTTGAGGAGTATTATTCCAAACTTGCATCGGAGAAGAGTTTATTAACTGCACTGATCTGGTACTGGAGAAATATCCTTTTTCTCGTACCCAGAAAAATTAATCACACAATATGGTGGGGTGTGATCATGTTTAAGAACTATATGAAAATCGCAATTAGACACGTTTTCAAACAGAAGATGTTTTCATTAATCAATATTTTTGGTCTTTCTGTGGGAATGGCGTGCTGTTTATTAATCCTGCTATGGGTCAAAGATGAATTGAGTTATGACAGATTTCATAAAAATGCTGATGAAATCTACAGAGTAACGGAATATGAATATGATTCAAGCGGAGACTATATCCCTTATGCTGCTACACCATGGCCGCTTGCAGACGCCCTGAAACAAGATTTCCCTGAAATTGTTGAATCTGCACGGCTGAGGGTATTAACGGACATGCTCATCAGTTATAAGGATAAACGATTCTATGAGAATGATTTTGTTGCCGTAGATCCGGACTTTTTGAAAATGTTTTCATTTCCGTTAATAAAGGGAGATATTTCTAACGCTTTAAACGAGCCTAATACCGTTCTTGTGACGGAAGAAACGGCGAAAAGATACTTTGGGAATGAAAATCCGTTAGGAAAAACAATTACATATAACTTTCGGCATGATTTTATCGTTACAGGGGTAATAAAGAATATCCCGCATAATTCACATATGAGATTCGACTTTCTCGTTCCGTTTGAATCGACATTAAGAACATTGGGCTGGACTGAAGCCTGGGATACAAGTAATTATTATACTTTTATTCAGCTGCAGAATAGTGCCGATTATCAAGAAATGTCAGAAAAAATATATGATTATAGAAAAACTATCTACCCTGAGAGTAAAACAATGTATATACTTCAACCACTTACAGATATTCATTTGCGGTCGAATTATGCAATAGACTTATATGGTCAATCAGAGGAAAAAGCGGTCTATGTATATGTATTTTCGATTATTGCTCTGTTCATTTTGTTTATTGCCTGTATTAATTTTATGAATTTGAGTACTGCCAGGTCTGATAAAAGAGCAAAGGAAGTAGGTATGAGAAAAGTTGTTGGAGCAAGACGGTCTGATATCATTGCACAATTTTATGGTGAATCTATTTTTCTAACAATGATTTCTTTAATAGTTGCCATACTATCATTGTTTTTGTTGCTGCCTTTATTTAATAATCTGTCTGGAAAGGAATTAACATATGATATTTTTGGAAATCCTCTTCTTATGTTAGGTATGTTAGGAATAGCATTGATAACCGGACTGGTTTCCGGCAGTTATCCCGCCCTTGTACAATCCTCAATTATGCCTGTGGATTCTATAAAAGGGACCGGTTTAATTTTTTCTGTGAAGTCACGGAAATTGTTCTTCAGAAGAATTCTGGTTGTGACACAGTTTACCTTGTCAATTATTCTTATTGTCGGGGTTTTAATCGTAAACAAGCAGCTTAATTTTATAATGAATAAAAAACTGGGATATGAGAAAGAGCAAATTATTTATTTCATAAAAAGAGCTAATCTGAAATTGCGATATGATGCATTTAAAAGTGACCTGCTTAAAAATCCAAATATTGTCGGAGTGACCGCTTCCTCAGATATTCAATCGTACACAGTCCATGCAACAGGCGGCTTTACCTGGGAAGGCAGAAGTCAGGACACTCGCTTTGCCATTAACCATTTTTCGGTAGATCATGATTATATAAAAACATTCAATATGAAAATGGTTGAAGGCAGAGATTTTTCAAAAGAATTTCCTGTTGATGCTGCTACTCAATCTTTTATAGTAAATGAAACCGCTGTGAAAGCAATGGGATTGGAAGAGCCGGTAGGCACAGGTTTTACTCTGTACGGTAACTATGGGCATATAGTGGGAGTTGTTGAGGATTTTCATTTCAAATCCCTTCAAAAAGAGATTGAACCGCTCTGTCTAAGGATAGAACAAGGACAGGACAGATACGTTTTTGTAAAGGTGAATTCTGAAAATATCTTGGATATTGTCAATTCAATTGAAAGCATTTACAACAGATTCAATCCCGATTATTCTTTTGAGTTTGCTTTCCTGGATGAGACAGTCGACCGGTTATATAACTCTGAAAAAAGAACTGCACAGATATTCAATTACTTTACTTTGATCACAATAATTATATCTTGTCTCGGTCTCTTTGGGCTTGCAGCCTATATGGCGCAGCAGAAAACCAAAGAAATAGGATTGAGAAAAGCGCTTGGTGCATCAGTGCCGAATATCGTAAAACTGCTTTCAAAGGAATTTATTATTTTAGTCGGTACTGCAAATATTATCGCATGGCCAGCCGCATTTTGTATTATGAATGAATGGTTAAACAATTTTGCTTACAGGACAGATATAAAGATTGGATTATTTGTTTTCGCCGGTATCATTTCTCTGTTTTTTGCACTTATTACGGTAAGTTACCAAACAATTAAAGCAGCAAATGCCAACCCGGTGGACAGCTTGAGAAATGAGTGAAATCAATGAACAATTATCAATGAACAATTATTATAAAAAAAAAGAGATAACTTCGCGCTCTTTTTTTATCCTTTGCGTCTTAGCGAGAAAAAAATGAAAAAACCTCCGAAACTTGCAGAATGGATATTGGGAAAGGTACTCCCCAAAGATGACTGGAATACTTCAACCGGAGACTTTGAGGAGTATTATTCCAAACTTGCCGGAGAAAAAGGTTTGTTTACTGCTTTAATCTGGTACTGGAGAAATATACTTTTTCTGGTACCCCGAAAAATTAATCATAAAATATGGTGGGGTATGATTATGTTTAAAAACTATTTAACGGTTGCATTAAGAAATATGAGGAAATATAAAATATATTCTTTAATAAATATCACCGGATTATCGGTTGGCATAGCCTGCTTTCTTGCTTTTTACCTTTATATAAGTTTTGAGTTGAGTTATGATAATTACCACCCGGGCTCCGATAGGATTTACCGGATAGCAGCAAAAAGATCTGATATTCAGAGGCCTGACGGCCGAAATTCATCCTTTGGTATAGCGGCACCCGCCGCTCCAGAAATAAAAAATAATTTTAGTCAGGTTGAGAATGCTGCCAGATTCAGATTTTATAACAGGGTGCTCGTGCAGTATGAAGATAAGAAGTTATATGAGTCTGATTTTTTAGCTGCAGACCAGGAATTATTTGAGATATTTGATATACCTGTAATTAATGGTGATCCAAAAAACTTAATAAACCGCCCGGGAACGATCGTAATCACAAAAAAAATAGCGGAAAAATATTTTCCAAAAGAGGATCCTGCAGGGAAAACAATTAAAGTCGACAATAAAGATTATGAGATTACCGGTATCATCAAAGAGGCTCCGGGTAACTCACATTTAGCTTATAACTTCATAGCCGACCTGGGAATTGAGAATTGGCATGAAGGATGGAGAAGGTGGGATGTTACAGCTGTCAGAACTTATTTGAAGTTAAAAAAGAATATTGACCTCAAAACATTTGAAAGATCAATGAATGATGTACTCAAAAGCAAACCCGGACAATTACCGGAGACACATACTTATTTTCTCCAGCCGGTTAAAGACATTCATCTGAAATTCGACTTTTCAGGCTGGATTAAGACTCCGGGAAATCTTACAAATTTATATATATTCTCGATGATCGGCATTTTCATTCTTTTAATTGCATTGGTAAACTCTGTTAATCTATCTACTGCCCGATCAAGTTCAAGAGCAAAAGAAGTGGGAATGCGCAAAGTAATAGGAGCATTTAGAAAGCAGTTGATAAATCAATTTCTTGGAGAATCAATGCTGATTTCATTATTGGCAGTAATAATTGCCGTCTGCCTGGTACTCGTGTCACTGCCTTTTTTCAGAGGATTTACCGGCATTGAATTTTCATATTATGATCTTCTTAATACAAGAGTAATTTTAATGCTTTTAATTTTAACAAGCCTGATCGGATTGGGCGCTGGTGTTTATCCTGCAATACTGCTTTCAGCTTTCAGGCCGATACTGACATTAAAAGGAATTTTCAAATCCGGATCGGGTAAAGCTGCATTGAGAAAATGTCTTGTTGTATTTCAATTTACAGTTTCTGTTATTTTAATTATTTCAACACTGATAGTCTATTTTCAATTGGATTTTATGAAAAACGCAAACCTCGGTTTTGACAAAGAACAAAAACTTGTTATTAATGCCAGGTTTTCAAATAACAACCATGAATCAATAAAAAATGAATTTTTACAGCACCCTGATATAAAGGGCGCAACCGCTTCAGATAATGTCCTTGGTCATGGTATGTTAGGTGGTCTGATTAATATTGAAAACAGTGATTCCGGTGATTTGTTTTTCTTCAGTATAAGAGCAGATTATGATTTCATTAGAGAGTATAACCTGAAAATTATTAAAGGCAGAGCATTTGATAAAAAAATGAACGACCCTTCAATACAGGCCCGTATAATTAATGAAACGGCCTATAAAATATTAAAACCTTTTATTCCTGATAATTTTATTGGAAGGAAAATTAACACAAGCAGAGGATTTTTTACTATAATTGGAGTTGTAAAGGATTTTCATTTTAACGGGCTGCAATATAAGATTAACCCGCTTATGATAGAACTTCCCGGATGGTATAGAGAAAACGCAATCACTCTTTCAGTGAACACACAGAATCTTCCTGAAACAATGGCATTTGTAAAAAATAAGTGGAAGGATTTAAACCTTGGTGAAGTATTTAGTTATTATTTTCTGGATGAAGTTTTTGAACAAAAATACAGAGCAGAAGAACAGATTGGGAAAGTTTTCAGCACTTTTACTGTTCTGGGATTGTGTATAGCATTTTTGGGGCTTTTCGGTCTGGCACTATTTACCGCTGAGAAACGCACTAAAGAAATAGGTATCAGGAAAACTTTCGGGGCATCGGTAACCTCAATAATGTTACTTCTGACAAAAGAATTTATAAAATGGGTAACTTTGGGGATAGTGATCGCTTTTCCTATAACTTATTTCGCTATGAACAAATGGCTTGATAACTTTGCATACAGGATCGGTATTGGCTGGTATCCTTTTGTTATTGCGGCTGTTATCGCAATTATATTTTCAGTTTTTACTGTATCTTTTCAGGCTATAAAAGCGGCATCCAGAAATCCAGTGGAAAGCATAAAATATGAGTAGCTATTATATCACTGGATTTATATTTAATTGCATTGAATACTGTTAACAGCATGCCTTACGCAGCCCCTGCGCAAGCGCAATGAAGCGTTTTGCATAATCTAATGGTCCGCGGTTCCCGTTCGTCACAATTACCGCTGATATTCCTGTTTCAAAATCACCGAAGGCAAGTGAAGAAAATCCTCCTCCGTGCCCGAAACATTTTTGTGTATTCCACCATCCGAATGGTGAGGGTGACCGTGATCCTAACATAAAACCTCTTCCCAGGGTTAAAAATGTCCTGTTGCTTTTGTCCCAGCCGAATAATCCCTGAGTAGTATATTTTTGAATTATCTCTTCCGAGATCAGCCGTTGACCGGAATTCGTGACCCCTTTATTGACCAGAAACTCATAAAATGCTGCAAGACTTGCCGCATCCGTAACAAGGCTCACAGCGGGATTCGCTGCATTGAAAAACTCTACAGAATTGTTTACAGCTTCGAATTTTTCTGCTACATTCATCCCGGCTATCATGTGTTTCTTTTTCCCAAGCCAGTAGGTAAAGGCAAGTGAATCCAAATTTCTTCCGGCAAGCCCGTATTTCAAAGACGGTAATCTCAAAGGAGCAGATATTTCCTCTGCTGCAAAATCCGGCAGTGTACGCCCGTCAATCCTCCGACAGATCTCCGATAATATCAAGCCGTATTCCCACGGCATATATGCAAATGTACCCCTCTTATATGCCGGTCTTGCTTCGATCAGATGCTTAAGTACGGCTTCACGGTTTCCCCAAAGCGTTGGATCATTGGCCAATTCCGGCAGAATTATACCAGCCCTGTGAGTTAAAACATCCAGTGTTGTAATATTTTCTTTTCCGTGAAGTGAAAATTCCGGGATCAGTTTTGCTATTGGTGCTTTTACATCGAATAATTTACGGTCCTCGAGAATGGCTATTACCACTGCTGCGATCGGTTTTCCTGAGGATAATACGGGAAACGGTGTAAATGGCTGCACTGCTACCGGTTCAACCGGTTCACCAGACCTCATTCCTCGTGACATACCGCATGTTTCATTTGTTACCACTTTCCCATAACGCCTTAAAACGAGCTGACCTCCCGGAAAAAGACCTGCCGCCTGCTGGTCTTTAAAACGGCTTACAACTTTTTCAAGTTTATTTCTGTCTATATCGACTTTCTCAGGAGTTGCTGGATCTTCGTAAGGGAAAATATTCATTGGTTACCTCACTGATTAGGCTGCTGTTTACAGGAAAAAACAAAAAGAAATAGTCAATTCGAATAATTTGTTTTTTACTCATAAATATCCCGAAGATAAATATTTTAAATTTAATATGTAATATTTACAGCAGTCAATAGAAAAATGATGAAATGATTCTGCAAAAGAAAAAATTGAATATGTTATAAAAAGTGAAACAAATTATTGACACCTGCGTATTTATATGATATATATTTTATAACAAATATACAAAAGGGCAATATATGATACAGATTTCAAGAAGAGAAGAACAGGTTCTGCTTGCAGTATGGAACCTTGGGGACAATGCTTACCTGTTATCGATAAAGAAGCACTTGACAAAGCTGACAGGTTCGGATTGGTCGCTCAGTGCAGTTCAGAAGCCTCTTCTGCAGTTGGAAAGGAAAGGATATATTACGACACAAATGGGAGAGGCATCTCCTGTCAGAGGCGGAAGGAGAAAGAAACTGTGCAGAATAACTCCCTCAGGGATCGATGCTTTAAAAACTCTCAAAAAAGAACAGGACGTGATCTGGAAAAATTTCATAAACTTTGAGTTTAACGGTGCCAAATAAAATGAGAGAATATAATACTAAAAAATCCGGTATCACTGAGAAGATTTTAAAGCTGTTCATGTCAGAAAACGAGAGTGAATCGTTTTTAGGCGACCTGGAAGATTATTATTCCGAATTTAAAGAGGGGAAAAGTATTATCAGAGCAAAGTTGTGGTACTGGTTTCAAATTCTTAAATCCATTTTAACAAATATTAATGTATCAATACAATGGAGTTTTATAATGTTTAGTAACTATTTGAAAATCGCATTGAGAAATCTGAAGAGATCTAAGGTAAATTCATTTATCAATATTTTTGGACTTGCTTCAGGTTTGGCAATATCATTTATTTTAGCATTCTATGTTCTGGATGATATCAGCTATGACCGCTTTCACGAAAATTCTGATAATATATACAGGATTGTTTCTCTGGGTGTTAACAGAATAAACGTGGTAACCAGCGGTCCTCTGGTCGTAAAAGTTAAAGAGGAAATTCCGGAAATAATCAGTTCAACAAGGATTACACAATTTGAAACAGTTCAGGTTTTAAAGATAAATGCTGGAAGCAATATTTCAGAAAATCAGAATGCCTTGACCGGCCGGGCTCTTGTTACCGATCCGGGTTTTTTCGATGTATTCAGT
>JBHPGK010000135.1:0-9761 GCA_042570605.1 Candidatus Zhuqueibacterota bacterium | reverse complement strand
AAATAGAGAATTACAGGCAAGCAAAGAAATGTTTTTTTAATGATGCTCCCGGATTTTTTAGGATTTTTTCAACTTTTGTATCGATAGGACTGGTTAAAACCATTTCTACTTCTGGTTCAACACTCCCTGAACATTCAATAGTTGACAAAACATCACCGGTTTCTACAAAGGCAGTTCTTATTCTTGTTCTCGAAATTGAAGACTCAAATAATACCGGAACATAGATGATAATTAGAATTAAAATAGTAACTATTACGGCGACTTTTATGAAATTTTTGAGTATCAATTTTCTTTTAAATTTTTCTGCAAGAGGTCTGTCCATTCTGATCCCTGATTTTAAATTCTCATTTATTAAACTGCAATAGTTATGCCATCCATTTTCATTATGAAATCAGTAAGTTTTACTTTTAAATTGTTCGGAATTGAACACTTGATGTTCAATATCGAAATCTGATAAAAATACAATGTCAGATTCTTCAGCAACATTTTATTTAAGTTCTCGTAGTATTAAAAAACCTTTTCCCGAGTGATTCCAATTAATTTCAAGGAGCATACATGCTGAAAAAAACATTTCTTTGCTTGCCTGTAATTCTCTATTTATCCCAATTATCATATGGGCAGACTTTAGAAAAAGCTCCCTGCCCCACTAAGGAATGGTCCCGAATGACCCTTGCTGAACAAAAGCTAAATCCTGAGCCAATAAATAAACTGGTAAATCTGATTCGGGAAGGAAACTCTTATCCTGATATTCACAGCCTGTTGATGGTCCGAAACGGATTCCTGATTTTAGAGGAATATTTTGGCGAATATAACAGTGAAAAGATCCACACTTTGCAGTCAGTGTCCAAAAGTTTTACCTCAGCACTTATCGGAATTGCAATTGAGAAGGGTTTTATCAAGGACGTTAATGAAAAGATACTCTCGTTTTTTCCTGATATGAAAGACATTGAAAATATGGATGAACGGAAAAAAGCAATAATACTTAAAGACCTTTTAACAATGAGAAGCGGAACTGACTACAATGAATCTTATAATGGATCTCCTCACCATCAACTGAACAGGTTGAGCAAAGGGTGGGACAGGTTTTATCTGAACAGACCTATGGTAAGTAAACCGGGGAGCCGTTTTCAATATGACAGCGGGGGTGTTATTCTTATGTCTGCAATATTAAACAAGCGTGCCGGGATGCATGCAGATAAATTTGCAGAAAAACACCTTTTTCCCTATCTTGGTATAAAGAGAACACACTGGATCAAAAACAGTGAAGAACATCCTCATACAGGCGGAGGATTGTTCCTTCTCCCTCAGGACATGGCAAAATTCGGACTTCTGTACCTTCGAGGTGGAAAATGGGAAGACAAGCAGGTTGTCCCGGAACAATGGGTCGCCGAATCATTTAAGATGCATCATGATTTTGGCGGCTCGAGACAATATGATATCGGTTACGGCTACCTCTGGTGGATTTTAAAACCCGATCCTGAAGGCGGCGGTCAAAAAAACATCTACGCAGCAAAAGGATTTATGGGACAGTACATTTTTGTCATCCCGGAATATGACATGGTAGTAGTCGTAACAGGAGGAGCCAAAAACGGTAGAGATATGCGCCGTCCGGTTGCGTTCCTTTACAGCCATATTCTTCCGTCAATAAAGAAATAGTCCAATTTAATTTCTTCACTATTTTTAAATAAATTTCAGTTCTAATACCTTACTGTGTTTAAGGCAGCTTAGGATTGAAAATTCAAATAATTTTGACAGGGAAAAAGTAACAAGCCATAGAGAACCAACGTAAATACCGAGATGAAAGGAAATATTTATTTCTGACACCTGAAAACCTTTACCGGAGGTAATAATGTACAATAAGACACTATTTGTATTATTTATAGCTGCAACGATTTACCTGTCTTCATGCTGCACATCTAAAAAAGCTGTAACATCTCTTCCTCAACTTAAGGGCAGTTATCTTGGTCAACAACCCCCGGGCTTAACTCCAAAAAAGTTTGCTCCGGATTTCATTGCAACTGAAAAAAGAGAGTTCGGCTGCACATTTTCTCCCGATCTTAAAGAATTTTATTTTGCCCGGCAGGTATCTGAGAATAAGTATACTATTTTTTTCACGAAAGAAGAAGGCGGCAGCTGGACTGAACCGAAGATGGCTCCTTTTTGCGGCAGTTATTTTTGCAACGAACCTTATATTAATCATGACGGCAGCAGAATGTACTTTGGATCAGTCAGGTCGGTACCGGGAGTTGGAGGAGAAACGATCTGGACATGGTATATGGATAAAACTGATGATGGTTGGGGAGTCCCCTGGCCCCTGAATTTCTGGGCAATGTATGTCACATCCACAACTGACGGCGTTTTATATTTTACCATCCAGGGACCGGGCGGAGCATGTCTTGCGAAATCGATCCCAAATGATGGGAAATATAACCGGTCTGAAGGGCTGGGAGCGCCATTCTTATCTGAATACTGGGACGGACATCCCTGTATAGCACCGGATGAAAGTTTTTTGATTTTCGATTCCGAGAACAGACCCGGAGTAACCGGGACAGGATTATTTATTTCATTTAAAAATCATGACGGTACATGGACACAACCGGTACCAATGAAAGATAAATTAGGGAATGCAGGATATGCAATGCTCTCCCCGGACGGAAAGTACCTTTTTTACAGCAACATTGATGATATTTACTGGGTGGATGCAAAAATAATTGATGAGTTCAAACCGGCTTCTTTGAGATGAGATAGAGCAGCTGTTTAAATGCACTTTAGTATTTAGTTTAGAATATTAATTTTCATCAGTGTTATTATATCGTTAGAGAATGTTACGGCAATTCGATAATTTTCGATAATATTAAATCCGTCTTACCTTTATCAATATCTTCCGGTTTTCTCACTCATTATATTAGATTCATTGCTAATTCAAAATCCATTTGAATTCAATAAACTTCAGAGCTATTACTTATTATGCTTTAATTCTTGAAAAATCGGGTTCTTCAGAAATTAAGTTTGTTGCCGGTATAAAAAAAGACAGGTGACATCTAAGAAATCAAAGTTCAGGTGTTAAAGTAAATATTTTAACTGCCTGTTAGTTAATTATACATATTACAAGCAAAGAGCAACATCACTAACTCCGTCCTTCAGGGCAGAGAATAAATAATCAATATGCCTATAAGGGTTTAAGCCCTTTAAATACCATCAATAATATTGAGAGTCATCTTTTCAGATCATGAATGGTGAAAGAACTTGAAGCTATAATGGGCTAAAGCCCCCTGGTTTTCGGTTATGATTCGCTCCGCCCTGAAGGACGAAGTTAGCCATTTTCAATCCGGTATTTGTTTTAAACTTAATTCCTGAAGAACCAAAACTTGTTTTTTGAAGCCTTTTAAAAAATTTATTTTTTTATCACCTGTTGAGCAAAAAAACAGAAAAAACTGTTTTTTTTAAGGATAAATATATTTATTTTATTTCCGGGAGATGTGAGAACATGGAAAAACGAGTAGTAGTTACCGGTTTGGGGGCTGTTACACCAATTGGAATTGGGATAAAAGATTTCTGGGAAGCGTTAAAGTCCGGTCAAAACGGTATCTCGAAAGTATCACATTTTGATGTCACAGATTTTCGTTCTCAACTGGCTGCAGAGGTAAAAGATTTTTTTCCCGAGGATTGGATTGACAAAAAATCAGCAGGGCGGATGGACAGGTTCACCCATTTTGGAATTGCAGCTTCCGATATGGCTTTTCAAGATGCGGGATTAGGATCGTATTCGTTTGACAAGACCCGGTCTGGAGTAATAATTGGGTCAGGTATTGGCGGCTCACAGACTATTGAGGACGGATATACGATCACGAGTGAGAGAGGCCCGAAAGGATTAAATCCCTTTTTTATCTCCAAATTGCTAATCAATATGGCAGCATGTATGGTTTCGATTAGATTCGGTTTGAAAGGTCCCCTTTCCTCCCCTTCTGTTGCCTGTTCTTCCGGGACAAATGCTATTGGTGACGCATTCCGAATTATCCAGAGAGGTGATGCTGATATAATGCTGGCGGGAAGCTCTGAAGCCTGCATAACGAAGCTGGCATACGGTGGATTTTGTGCAACAAGATCCATGTCTCCAAACAGTGATCCAGAGACTGCAAGCAGACCTTTTGATAAAAACCGTAACGGTTTTATTATGGGGGAAGGTGCAGGAATTGCTGTTTTAGAAAACCTTGACCACGCTCTTAAGAGAAATGCAAAAATATATGCAGAAGTGTCAGGTTATGGCTCTACTGCGGATGCATATCACTTTACTGCACCGGAGCCAAATGGTGATGGTATGATACGAGTTATGCAGAACGCTGTAAAAGATGCAGGTATAAGTCCTGAAGATGTCCGATACATAAATGCTCACGGTACTTCTACTGTATTAAATGATAAATGTGAAAGTTCAGCTATTATGAAGGTGTTTGGAGAAAGCTCAAAAACGCTCAAGGTCAGCTCTAATAAATCAATGATAGGTCATCTCATGGCAGCTGCCGGTGCCGTTGAATTCTTGTCAACCGTAATGAGTGTCTATACGGATAATATCCCTCCAACAATCAACTATAAAGAGCCTGATCCTGACTGTCCTTTGGATTATGTTACAAAGGGAGTTGAATCAGTAAAAATTAATGCGGCAATCAGCAATTCTTTTGGTTTCGGCGGTGGAAATGCGTGTATTGCCGTTAAAAAATATGGGACTAAACATGAAAATTCCTAAACTAAAGATCGGAAATCTAACAGCAGATATTCCTATTGTTCAGGGCGGCATGGGTGTACGAGTTTCTCTTTCTTCACTTGCTTCAGCAGTTGCAAATGAAGGCGGCATAGGAACGATCTCAAGTATTGGACTTGGAGATATAGAAGCTTCAAAAAATGAGTATGAAAAAATTTCACGTGAAGGTATAATAAGAGAAATCCGTAAAGCTAAAAGCATGACGGACGGCCATCTTGCCATTAATTTTATGGGAGCTCTCAGTAACGTAGATGATCTCATTACAACATCCATGAAAGAGGGTATTAAAATTATTGTTTATGGTGCAGGACTTCCAAAAAACCTGCCTGAACTCGCTAAGGATTACGATGTGAACCTCGTACCAATTATAAGCTCACCCCGTTTAGCGGAATTAATATTGAGAATGTGGGATAAACGTTTTGGGAGAACTGCTGATGCATTAATACTTGAAGGACCTTTAGCAGGAGGTCATCTTGGTTTTTCAAACGAACAATTGGAAACTCCTGAAGATTTCTCTCTTGAAAAACTTTTACCTGATGTACTGGAAAACATAAAACCATTTGAAGACAAATTCGGAAAAAAAATACCTGTAATCGTTGGAGGTGGTATTTATACCGGAAAAGACATAGCAAGGATGTTATCACTTGGTGCTTCAGGTGTCCAGATGGGAACCAGATTTGTCTGTACGGAAGAGTGCGATGTGTCCCAGGAATTTAAACAGGCTTATTTAGATGCAGAAGAAAAGGATATCGTTATAATTAAAAGCCCTGTCGGTATGCCGGGTCGAGCTATTAGAAACCGTTTTCTAAAAAACCTCGAGATACAGGAAAAATTGAAGATCAAGTGCGAATACAGGTGCCTTTCTGTTTGTAAGGTTGATAAAGCGAAATATTGCATAGCCTTAGCTCTTGTAAATTCATATTATGGTGATACAGACCATGGGCTGATCTTCTGCGGTCAAAATGCGTACCGAGTTGATAAAATAGTAACAGTTAAAGAGCTTATAAATGAGCTGATCACTGAACTTAAAGACGCTTAAGAATTTTTTACATCACTCTATATATTTCCAAACAGGGTCCCTTCTCATTTAATATTCATCCACTTAATTATTTCAGCTTTTGATATTTACTATTTCCAAAGAAATTAATTGAACTCTTTTTACACTGGACTGTATATAAAAAAAAGAATTGTTCAATTAAAATTAACATATGGAGTAATTTTTATGTTCAAAAACTATATAAAACTAATATTCAGAAACTTTCTAAAATACAAATCATTTTCACTGATAAATGTATCCAGCCTTGTATTAGGGTTCACATGCTGTATGTTTATATTGATCTATGTTATTTACGAGAAAAGTTACGATAAATATCATGAAAATTCAGAAAGGATATACCGGGTGACTGCAAAATTTCAAGATGTGAACCGTGGTTACAGCCCGCATTTTGCCCGCTGTTTTTTGACCTGGATACATACTCTGCCGAATGAATTCCCGGAAATTGAAGAAATTGTAAGGTTTGCGCACGAGATGAGAGTTGTAAAAAAGAATAATATAAAATTCTATGAGCAAAATTTCTACCGGGTTGATGCAAATGTTTTTAATGTTTTCAGCTTTAAACTTTTGAGAGGAGATCCTAATACCTCACTTGCAAGACCATTTACAATGGTTATCACAGAATCAATGGCAAAAAAATATTTTAAAGACGAGGACCCTTTAGGCCAGAAGCTAAGTACAACAGCAAGAAGAAATAACGAGCAGGTTGAGTATGAAATTACCGGGATTATGCAGGATATCCCCCGGAGCTCTCATATAGATATAGATTTCCTGGCGTCATACATAGACCCTTTAAATGCAGGATCGTGGTATTATACATATATTCTGCTCAAACCGGGAACGGATGTTCCTGCATTGGAGAAAAAATTCCCGGAAGTTATAGACAAAAACCAGGGTCCAGGGACATCTCAAACAATCTCCATCCCACTTCAGAAATTGACCGATATTCATCTTAGATCAAATCTGAACAGAGAATTAAAGCCAAACGGAAGTCTGCTATATGTAAATATTTCTTCTCTGGTCGCTGTTTTAATACTCTTAACAGCTTGTATTAACTTTATTAACCTATCAAGTGCACGTTCAACGCACCGTTCAAAAGAGATCGGAATAAGAAAAGTGCTTGGAGCAAGCAAAAAACAGTTAATAAAATATTTTCTCGGTGAGTCGGTTTTAAACAGTTTGATAGCACTGTTTCTTTCATATCTTTTATTAATTTTTCTTTTTCCGTTATTCAATAACATAGTAAACCCGGATATCTCATTAAAAGCTAACCGGATGTTACTATCATCATTTATAATAATTGCAGTATTTTCAGGGCTTTTATCCGGCTGGTACCCTGCTTTTCTTCTTTCCTCTTTTCAACCAAACAGAGTTTTAAAAGCCGGGTATTCTTTTAAATCTATACGCAGCGGAACAATCTTTTCACCAAGGAGAATACTTGTAATAATTCAATTTTTCATTTCAATATCATTGATCATTTATATTTTTATCATCAGCTCGCAGATGTTTTATATCAGAAATAAAGACCTTGGCTTTAAAACGGAGGATATTATCGCAATAGACAACATCCCCGATATCGTAAGAGAGAAATATTCGACTTTTAAAACCGAACTGCTCACTTCTGACCTGATAACCGATGTTTCTGCAGTAATGGACCGACCATCTAAAGAAGTATTAGATGCCGGACCGTTTCAAGCTGAAGGAGTCATACAGGATCCGGATAATCCGAAACTGTTATTTGTACTGCCTGTAGATGAAAATATAATTGAAATAATGAATATGGATTTAATTTCCGGAAAAGGCTTTTTGCCAGGCTCATTCAAAGACACGGCTAAAACGACTTATATACTTAACGAATCTGCGGCAAAGTTCATCGGATGGGAAAATACGGAAGAGGCAATTGGAAAAAGATTTCGGGTTCAGCTTAGTGTTCCACCGCAATTCCAGCCAAAGCAAGGACAAATAGTCGGAGTAGTTAAAGATTTCAACTATGCTGATCTGCATAAAAAGATAAAACCTCTGGTTCTGTTTCCCAGCCCGAGATTCATCTTCTGCCTGCTGATAAAGGTTAAAGAGGATCAATTTGAATCTGCTGTTGGTCAAATCAGAAATACATGGGCAAAAATATTCCCGGATTATCCATTTGATTACCAAATGGTTGACAATTTATACAATGATCTATATACGGGAGAAGAAAAACAGCAGAAAGTCTTTGGGATTTTTACTTTTCTTGCAATTTTCATAGCATGTCTTGGTCTTTTTGGGTTGTCGGTTTTTATGCTTGAAAAAAGGAAAAAGGAAATAGGGATCCGAAAAACGTTCGGTGCTTCTGTTTTCAATATAGTTAACATTATTTCAAAGGAATTCATTCTTCTGGTAGCTGTCTCAAATGTTTTTGCCTGGCCTGCCGCTTATTATGCAGCTAACCGGTGGCTTCAAAATTTTGCTTACAGAACTGATATCGGATTGTTCACTTTCATTATTTCAACAATTTTATCCCTTGCGATCGCTCTTTTAACGGTAAGTTTTCATACTGTAAAAGCAGCAGTGGTAAACCCTGTTGAAGTTTTAAGGGATGAATGATCGCATAAAAAAAATGTACATTTATAACAAAAAAAGCGGTCTTAATAACCGCTTTTTTTCGTACTGCCAAAAGCATATGTTCAATTACACAAGTACCTTTTCAAATGCCCCGGCTGCAAAATCGATATCTTCTTTACTGCAGACTATGGGCGGAGAAAAACGAATTACCCAGTCATGTGTCTCTTTTACAATTAGTCCTTCTTTGAGCAGCTCTTCACAATAAGCATGACCGTTTTTACCGCCTTTCTTGATCTCGATACCGATCATTAATCCCATTCCACGAAGGTCTGTTATAACATCTGATCGTTCAGCTACTTTTTTCAGTTTTTCCATCGCATACTCGCCTAATTCAGCACATCGTTCAGGGAGTTTCTGGCGGTATATCTCAACAATCGATGCGATAGCGATCATCATTGACAATGGAGACCCGCCGAAAGTTGAGCCGTGTGATCCGGGTTTCAATACATCCATGATCTTTTTATCTGCAAAAATACCTGCGACCGGTGCAAAACCAGCTGATATTGATTTACCGGTGCACATGATATCAGGACGTGCTCCCGAATGTTCCCAGGTAAATAGTTTACCTGTACGTCCCCAGCCGGTCTGTACTTCATCCAGTATAAACAATGTATCTGTATCATCACTTAATTTACGGATCTTTCTCAGATAATCAGGATCTGGGATATTAATCCCACCTTCACCCTGAATTGGTTCAATAAGGATCGCACCGGTAGTACGGTCAACCACCTTTTCAAGTGCGGAAAAATCATTAAAAGGCGCCCTGTGAAAACCCGCAGGAAACGGACCGAACCCATCACGGCAGACCTCTTCATCAAAAAACTGAGTCACTGCTAAAGTCCTGCCGTGAAAACAGCCTGTAAAATATATTATTGCAGGATCGGCAATACCTTTTTTATAATTGTACAGCCGGGCGAGTTTGATCGCAGCTTCAGGTCCTTCAACCCCACCGTTCGCCGGAAGAAAATAATCGAATCCCGATACTTCCTTCAATAGTTTGCCTGCATAAGCAAGAGGTTTGGATGCTATAAAACGTCCCAGTACTGTCGGTGAAGTTGTATCAAGGAACTTCTGAATTACTTCCCTTACAAACGGATTATTGTGCCCCAGGTTTGCCGCCGAATAAGCTGCTACTCCATCGAGATATTTTTTCCCTTTACTGTCAAAAAGCCAGGCGCCATCAGACCTTACCGGCACCAGTCCGTGATATACACCGTAATTATGTGATATTGTTGAGTCAAGTGCTTCGTAAGTATTTTCATCAGATATACTCATTACTTCAGAAATCAATTCTTCTGCAGATAATTTTACTAATTTTTCCAACATTTCTATTCTCCTGATTTAAAATTT
>JBHPGK010000134.1:0-9803 GCA_042570605.1 Candidatus Zhuqueibacterota bacterium | reverse complement strand
AACCCCCATGACCGTAGGTCACTGGATCCTAAATCCAGCGCGTCTGCCAGTTCCGCCACTTTCGCATTGGTCTATTTCCTGGGTGTTAAGATTGTGGAATTTTAACTTTTAAGGATATCTTCTATCTTTTGTAAAACCAGTTTTATATCAATGGTTTTTAATAGAAAATCATTTGCAGTTGCCAGATCATCAAGTTCTTCGGAAATATCAAATCTGCCTGCTGTTAAAATAATTACAGGAATATCTTTCAGCTTTTCATCGGCTTTAAGTTTGTGCAGAGTCTGAATTCCGTCAAGCTTCGGCATCATTACATCAAGTACAATCAGGTCAGGTATCTCTTTTTTGCAATATTCCAGTACTTCGATTCCGTTCCTCACAATGGAATATCCATACCCTATAGAATCCATTCTTATTGATATCATTTTAAGAAAATCTTCTTCATCATCTGCTATTAGAACATTATATTTTTTCATTTGCACCACTATAATGTTGATTTAAGAAGTAAAAACCCCCGGGGAAATGCCCTTTGTTTCAGATTAATATATATAAGAATTTAGTTAAAGTAAAGAAGATTTTGACTATTACGAGCCAGCTGTTTTACTGCTTTTAACCGGCAATAATTATATTAACTGAAATACTTCCTTCAACTCTTTTCCTTTCTCCACTCAATTTGTTATAGTTTTTACCGATGTCAAACTGTATCGAGCCGTTTATCTTGCTGGAAAAAGAGTAGGTGATATTGGGTTTAAATGACCAGTCCTTCGTCTCCTGGTCTATTGTCCATTCTCCGTTCTGCTTCTTTTTACTTCCTATTGTTGTAGTACGCTGGTAAGCGATTGATGCATTTATATTGTTCTCGAATCGTTTTTTTCCCAACAGGGGAATAGGTATCGTAAATCCTCCGGATGTCTGAAAACCGGTCGAGATCTGCATACTGTTACTAACGTCCTTGCTCAGCTGATTTATTTTTAAGTTGTCTGTCAATTTTTCGGTTCTGGTCAAATTAAATGTTACTTTAAGGCCGAAAAACAGGGTAACCTGCGCCTGCATCAATGGGCTGTAGCTCTTTGATATAGCGAGTGTTGCCGGTGTAAAGTCTTCTCCTTCTTTTGTGACCGTCTTTTGACCTGTATAATTACTGGTAATGGACAGGCTCTTAAAAAGAGGTTTAAAAAGGAAAAATTGTTCCAGATTATTCATTCTGATTCCCCAGTTCGGGAAAGCAGAAGGTTTATCTCCAAAAGCTCCTACAGATTCACTTTCAGTGCCATTTTTTGAAGTTCCTCTCGAGTTTTCAGATATGTTTTTCGCATAATTCAAAGAAACATTAATATATTTTGTAAGACTGAAACCTGTTCCGAAACTGATCTTATAAGTCTCCTGAAGGCTGCCCTGTTGATTCCCTGCAGTTTCGAGAATCGGTATACCGGTACTTGTTTTGAATCCAAGCATATAATCAAGACCGGGTTTGTCGGATAAGCCTACTTCACTGGAGGTCAAAGTTTTCGCAATGTTAATTTTTATATCCTGGATCTTGTTAACAAAATCTTTTAGACCATCAAGGGAAAATCTGAATGCTGATTTTTTCTCTGTATTTTCCTGCTCCTGAGTTTCCTCTCCCTCCTGAGGCTGTCTTCTTTCCGGCTGTGGTCCTTGAGCCTGACCTTCCGAATCTGTTCCGGATCGTTCAAGATTTAATCCAAAGCTTTTCAGCATGTTGGTAATACTGAAAGAAAAATCACCCATAATATTTTTACTTAAAGTTGCCGCTTTGCCCGTTGTTTTGTACTGAAGGTTGTTGTTAAGCTGATAGGTTGAAGAATAAGTAAATGAATTCTTTAACCAATTGAATATCACAGGATTAAAATTACTTGTAAATTTCTGATTCATTGAAACTTCTGTTGAGTCAGACATCAGTATACCTTTAAATATCTCACCGGTATTAAAATCCCTGAGATCATTGCTGTATACTCTTGAAATATCAAAACTTAAATTGTTGAAAGGTGAAATGGATGTTCCGATCGACCTGTTAACTGAAAAACTTTTTGAAGGTTTTGGTGTTGCACCTCTTATAATTGACATAGCGTCCGACTGATTTGCCGATCCGGAAAAAGTGAGATTTCCAGGTATATAATGAAATTCAAGGTTTCCTAATTTATTTCCAACCAGCGGCAGGCTTTTCATGAAAAACAAAGGTTTAACGGACTTATCCGGGAAAGTCAGTCCGTAATTAACAGCAAATTGTTTTGTAGATGTTTCATTTAATTCGGTATTGTAGTCATGCATGCTTGATGAAGTCGTACTGAAATTTAAAGAAAGCTTATCTATAGTGTTCTGTAATATCCAGTTTTGAGAAGGTATCACTTTTTTAAAACCGATACTCATTCTACTGTCTACTTTCTCACTTATTTCCCTTTCATACAGTTTTCTTAAAGAATCTGATTCGGGAACTTCTGTCGGAAGAAGTATATCACTTCCCGTGAGGTATTTTGGTACAGATTTAGTCTTGTTATACCCAATTGTTACCGGTATTTCAAATATTTTTTTTGCCGAATACAGCCTGTTGATGTCAAACGAAGCTGTTAATCCCTGACTTGATGTATTCATGGCAGTACCAAACCTGTCATTAATTGAATGAAAATCAGCTTCTGTTTTTTGAATATTACCGTTGATATTCGCCAGGTCAGCCAGCTGAATACTTCCGCTTGCACGGTAAGCTATTCCTTTTACCTGCTCAACGTCACTGAGTCTCATCTCATCTATCCACAATTCTGTATTTAAGTATTTATAAGTGCTCTTATTTTTTAGTCCAAAAGTTATTCGGTTTACCTGTCTCAAAGTGGGGAATCCGACCACCCTGAATAATTTACCGCCATCAAGAGTTTTTATCCTGTAACCAAAGTCATCTATCTCCTCTGACAATTTCGTGTTACTAAGTTCAGAAAGCAGTATTATAACCTCATTTCTGCTGTCCCAACCCTGATATACAGGTTCCCTGAATTCATAATAATTATTGTCGTCTTTACCTATTCTTATGATAAATTCAGCATCCGATTCGTCCTCGAACAGGTTTTCGTCTCCATGGATAAATAATTTCAGGTACTTGTAATGGATCAGGTTGAATTCATCATAGAAGGTTTTTTGCGAAAATGCTGTCTGTCCCGCCGGAAGGTTTTCGACTTTCATAGCCAATGACTGTTCCTTAGCAATTACTTTTGTGATCCTGTCCTGAAGTCCTTCAACACCGGGGGGGCTTTTATATTTCGGGTAATCGTCCTCAGAATTTACCACGCTGATAGAAAGAATTTCTTCATTTCTTGTTACAGTCAAACCCAAAGATGCAGTGTCATTTTCGGCAATTCCCAGCGGTTTCCAGTCGTTTCCTATCATGTCAATTCTGAATATTGAAATGCTGCTGTTTCTCGGGATATTTTCAGCCCAGACTCTCGCATATTCTATTCGTGCAAAATCCGGAGACCCTACCTGTGTGGTATACTCACCGAGAGGGATCCTGTAATATTTCCAGCCAGACTCATTTTCGTAATTTTCAACCTGGTATTCTGAATATTTATCCAGTTGTATTTTATATTCAAAATAGTCATTTCTGCTGTCAAGCGAACCGCTCCTGTTAATATCTTCAGTATCCGGTTCTCTGATACCATCTTTCTCATTGTTTTCTGTTCCGTTAGCGTGTGTGTAATCCGCGCTTCTTTCCTGGTAACTCCAGTCGTCATCAAAAGGTTCTCTTGGATCTGTACCATCCACTGCAGCAATACCGTCAAGTCCCGTATCTTCACCTTCGTCAAGAATCCCGTTGAAATTTTGATCTTCTGTATTCAGCGTCCCGTTTGGAATGGCATCTTCGCTGATCAACCCGAGGTCAATGTAAACGGTGCCTGTATCACCTTTAACCCAGAATTCGAGGAATTTTGATTCGGTCTGGTTGAAATAACTTGTATGCAGTGCCGTCATAATTCCTGCCCAGGCGCCTTCGGGATCAATATCAGTTTTAGGCAGATTTTTAAAAACAAGCACGCTTACTGTTTGTGTTGTATTTGTATTGACATCCTTATTGGGAAGGATCTCTTTGATCTTAACCTGGTAAAAAGGATTATACCAGATAAAATTTACTCTGTCTTCGTCCGATTTGTCGGGAGGGACTGAAGATAATGACCATGACTTTCTTCGCATCATTAGTGAGGTGACTCTTTTACTGCCTTCAAAATCATCCAGAAAAGCGACGCCGCGGTTATCACCTGTACGAGGACTGTTCAGCGTGTTTGGTTTTGGAATTATCTGTGCAATTTCTCCCTGAAAAGTTATGGTAGATGGTGCATCTGTTGAGATTAAAGGAAGTTTATCCAGAAATTTGGTTATAAATTTGGGCTGGAAACTCAGGCTCGTATTTAAGTCCCAGATCATGTTCTGCACCGGTTCATTCCCGACTTTTACTCTCTGCTCAAGTGTCTGTTCACTTTTGTACAGAAATGTCCCGCCTATGAATGAAGTCTGCCTGTCATCAAAGTAGTACTCAGCCCGTGTACCTAAAATTGTTTTTTTTGCAATTTGAAAAACTTCTGCACTTTCATAATTAATATCCAGGTTTGCTCCCGGCTGCAGGGCTCTTTCGTTTAGTATTGTTAATTCTCCGAATGAGTAGTCAATCTGATAATCGATCCCCTTTTTTAATGGGACACCGTCAAGCATTACTTCTTCACTGTTTTCCAGTACGTTCATACCCAGACTGTAGGTTGCACTCATTGAAGATGTTTTTATCATAATGCTGAATTGAGAAAACGTTTCATAATCCATGAGATTGTTGAAAACTGTATCATAAATAGCAGATACTCTTTTTACCGGGTTAAGAGGAGAATCAATATTCGGATTGAACGGATCATGAGGAGGGTCGAAAGGTCTGAGCCCAGGCATAAAAAGCAGTCCTTTCTGCAGACGGAAAGTCCACCAGTTTGTAATGTCAATTTTGTCGTCAGGCCGGGAATTACCTCCCTCATCGATCCTATCCAGACCAAAAACCTCAATATAATTTTTCCCGTCACTCTGGATACGGGATTTATTTGGAGATTTATTGTCAACTATATAAACTTCAAGTCCTTCCGGTGAAATTGCTCTTGCCCCGAGGCTGTAAACATTTCTAAATTCCAGTTCCCAGCTGTCATCTTTTGGAAGAGGGTAGTCAGACCTTAATAGTTTTAGTATTAGGGGTTTGTCTTCTTCCGGGATCAACTGCCCAAACTCGTTGCCGCCTGCGTCCCGGTATGCAATTCCTATTACTTCTCTATCGATCGCCTGGGCAAATTCAATGTAACCCAAATTCTCTTCTAAAAAATAATCTTTGTTCTTTTCAAGACGGATAAAGTAACCGTTCAGATTATTTTGTTGTTTCCCTTCAAGTGTATCCGGGTTGAATGGATCTGCAACTGCCCATCCGTATTTTGAATCTCTCTGCCTCTGGTAATTTAATCCGGATTTCCAGATCTCAATATCAACTATTTTATTATTTTCTGGGACCTGATAAGGGATTCCGTTTTCACCGAAAGTGAACTCATCTTTATAAAAATGATCCACGAAGAAAAACCTTCCTTTTGAATACTGATAATCCTTTATCTCCATTTCATCTGATTTTGCCCCGCCTTTTAATGAGAGCTTCATTTTCTGCCCTTTTTCGAGACTTGCAATAGTCGTAATATTCAAAGGACCGACCTGCATATCAGCTTTTATTCCGAACAGCCCTTTATTTGCACCACCGAACTGAACAAATTGTGTGCCTTTCAAAGCAAGCCCGATATTACCTGCCTGGACATTTTTAAATATTTCGTCTTCTTCTCCCTCGTAAGTAAGGCGGAGATTGTTTTCAAATTCGAACTGATTTTCGGAATCCTGGTCTACAAGTACTTTTATTTTATCACCTACACCTCCGGTTATGTTAAACTGCTGTGTCTGTTCAAGTTTTACACTGTAGTCCGAACCCTGGTGTACGCTTCTTACAGCACTCTGGCTCTGATGACCGATCTTTGCGGTCATATTTATATTTCCCCTGACGTTTATGCTCACACTGAAATCCTTGCTGCCTATAGGTACAGGTATTCTGAAACCAATACCTTTAGCGGCTTCAGCCTTTTTTACTAAAGGAGAAATATTCTCGGAAAAGTGAGTATTAAACAGGTATCTCAGCGTTTTGTATTTTGAATTCTGCAGATAATCGATTTCATTTGAATAATACGGAAAACCGGCGCTTATACCTGATATTCTTTCCACTATAGTAACTAATCCCGTAAGGGAATCGACTTTTACAGTTCTTGTAAAATACTTTTGCTGGGAAGTTAAGGGAAGGTTTTTTATTCCAAGATACAATCCGAGGTTTTGGTCTTCTTTACTGAATGAGACCATTGGGTTGTATTTTTTTGGTATTGTAAATCCAACCTGGGCGAACACATCGGTTGATAGAATATTCAAACCGAACAGTACTGCCGCTGTTAATAAAAATAAAAATTTAAGATTTTTCGTTTTAACCAATATTCAGCCTATGTTGATTCTTTTTACTTTAGCAATTTCTCTATAGAGCCTCCTTTTTTAAATTATAGTTTTTAAGTAATTTTCCTGTTTTTCAAACATTTCTTTTCTGTTTTTTTCAGTGTCATCTTTATAATCAGCAATATGAAGGATCCCGTGAGCGACTATTCTTAATAATTCCTCCCGGTATCCGACACTATATTCTTTTGACTGTCCTCTGACTTGTTCAATACTGATATAAATTTCTCCTTCCAGGACTTCATCATCCTCTTCGGAGAGTTTGAAAGATATAACATCAGTAGTATCGTTTTTTTTAAAGAACTTTTTATTTAATTCGACTATATACTTATTATCGACAAAAATAATATTAATCTTATAATTACAATATATTTCATTATCGGCAATTTTTCCAGCAAATTTTTTGATTATGCCTGAATTTATTCCAATTCTTATATCACTTGTTTTCTCTATTTGGATATTATTTCTCATCTGAAAAGATTACTCTTTTATCGGTTTCCTCCTGTCCGGGATATACAATTCTACGGTGATAAAATCCCGTGATCAGCTTGGTAAAACTTAATGTGATTTTAGAAATTTCTCTAACCGTTAATTCACAATCGTCTAACTGTCCTTCTTTAAATTTGTTCAAAACAATCTGTCTTACAGTATCTTCGATTTTCTTAGGTGTAGGTTCTTCCAGGCTTCTTGTTGCTGCTTCAACGGAATCAGCAAGCATAACAATTCCAATCTCTTTTGACTGCGGAGTCGGACCAGGATACTTGTAATCACTTTCATTTAGGTATTTTTCGCTGAGGCTTTCTTTCGCTTTTTTAAAGAAGAACGCCATTTTAGTTGTGCCGTGATGCTGCGCGATAAAATCCTTAATGATATCGGGCAGTTTGTATTTTTCTGCCAGTTCCACTCCTATCTTAACATGAGAAAGCAGAACAAGTGAACTGACCCTTGGAGAAATCGTTTCATGAATATTTCTGCCGTCCATCTGGTTTTCAACAAAATATATGGGTTTTTCCATTTTTCCTATATCATGATAATAAGCCCCGACCCTTGCAAGAAGAGAATTCGCTTTTATTGATTCCGCTGCGGCTTCTGCAAGGTTTCCCATGATGATACTGTGATTGTATGTGCCGGACGCTTTGATCAATAATTCTTTCAGAAGAGGATTATTTAAATCCGATAATTCCAGTAAAGTGAGATTTGTAGTTATTCCGAAGATCTTTTCAAAGATACCTAAAAATCCAGCTGAAATCATTGGAGAAAATATTGCATTTGCAAGAGAGAAATATGTAAAATCCTTTATTACATCTTCAGCCGGAGTTGACCTTAATAGAGCAAAAGCAACTAAAATGATAAAATATGATAATGCAATATAAATTGTCGATCTGTAAAACTGGCTTCTTGTCCTTATTTTATTCACTGCATATAACGCAGAAACTCCGGCAATGAAAGACAGAAAAACGATCTCAAAAGAAATGTCCAGGTATACACCCATAAGAAGTGAAGTCACCACCGTTCCATATAGACCAACTCCTCCATCGAAGAGGGTAGTAAGTAATATCGATGTGATCGTTGTTGGGATAAGAAGGTAGCTCGAATTCAACTTATTAACAATCAGATAAACAAAAAACACCTGGCTGAATAAAATTATCATGCTAAGGAAAAACATTTTATTGTCTTTGAATATCTTTAAACGAAAATAGTAAAGATAGATTATGAAAAATGAAAATAAGGCAATTATAAAAATTGAATTTCCCAATAAAGGCAGAGCATAGTTGATCCTTGTCCGGTACTCAGCGTTCTTAAGACGAAGAGACTGGATCTTATCAAAAGTATCCTGATCAATTTCATCGTGTGCATTGACAATTCTTGTGTTTTTCTGAACAAAATCTTTCTCTTTAGAAATCGAAGCAATAGCTCTCTCTTCTAATCTCTCTGTTTCGCTTTTATCGTAAAAAAGATTTGGCATAAAGACTTTAGATACAATTTCATACCCGATTTTATTCTCTGCACTATCACCGTAAACAGCCTGAAATCTTTCAGAGACCTTATCTTTGGCTTCTTCAATATCAAAAAATTCATTAAAATTTTTCTGATATTCATTGTTTCCGGTTCTCAAAGAAATAAATTTTTTAGTGTTATCAAGCTCCTCTTTTTTAATATTGATAATGCCGATACCGTAAAGTTCGTTAATAATGTTCAATATATTGTTTTTAAGATAATTTACATTGCTTTTGCCGGCTTCTAAAAGAAATTTGAATCGGTCATCGGTGATGTTTAGCTGGTAATTATTTCTTATCGATTCAAAAATATTATCTCTCTGGTTAGTATATTCCCTAAGACTCTGGATCCGGTTTGCATTATTCATCTGATTCGAAACATCCGTTCCCAATCTGGTTAGTCTTCTCATAATGAATTGTATAGAATCTAATTTCAGGAAGAAAGCATTTATGCTGCTGACCGTATTATGCTGTATTTCCAGGCTGTCGTAGAATACCGGGAATATATTCACCATCTCTCTATCAATATCGGCTTTCAGTTCTTCTTCGCTTTTCAAAACATAGAAATCAAAAGGTGCAATTATTTCTTGAGGTGCAATACTACCGAGTTTGAAATCCGAATATTGTTCAAACCGTAAATTGGGAAGCAGGTAAATACTGCCCAATATTACAACTCCAGCGATTATTGTCTTAATAACAGTGTTTCTATGACCTTTAAGATTGGAAATATTTTTAGGAGAGAATGAATTGTTTTTACTTTTAAGAAAATTCATTATAAAAAATGCACCTGTATATTATTTAGATTCCGGCTGTTATCAGACTTATTTGAATTCCAATATCAACCTTTTATAGAATGAATCTCCTAAAATATACTAAGGTGCTTAATAAATTCCAATTAAAATGTATTACTTTTACGGGAAGTAATAAAATAAAGTTCCCATTTTCTAATATGCTTTTGCGAAAACAACTCTTTTATCAGATTTGCTGCCGCAGATGATGCATTTTCCCGACAGGTTGTCACTTTCAAGCGGAATGCATCTTAGAGTCGCCTTAGTTTCCTCCTGAATCTTTTGCTCGCACTCTCCATTTCCGCACCAGTGCGAATAGACATATCCACCGTCTTTAGCTATAATATTTTTAAATTCATTATAATCATCAATTTCAAAAGAATTTTCTTCTCTGAACCTTTTCGCTCTGTCAAATATGTCTTTCTGCATCACTTTTAATGTATCGGTTACATATTGATGAACATTATCA
>JBHPGK010000133.1:0-9847 GCA_042570605.1 Candidatus Zhuqueibacterota bacterium | reverse complement strand
ATTGAGAAAGTAATTCGGAAACCTGAATATAGGTTGGATTAGCTGCCCGTGAGTAACTTCTTCCTTCAAAATAGGAAAGATCGCTGTTTCTCTCAAAAGTAGTGGAAGGATATATAGGTGGAATGATAGACCGTTTATTTTTATCTACCCACCCTAATCCCTGCGCAGCTAAAGTCTCTCTTGATACATTTGTCCTATTCATATACAATCCTGTTATATTTTTATTGTTTGTTAATTTAATTCAGTCTGGAAAAATTGAATTGAAAGACTTACCCAACTGGTAAGCTTTCTCAAGATTTTTTTTTCTAATAGTATTATCATTAAAAACCTGCCCGCCGAGAATTTCCATTTTTACTTCTTTAATACCTACACCTGATAATCTGTCACCGAGCATGATCCGGCGCATACTTTCTGCTATTCCGATTTCCTCAAGATAATCTTCCGTATGCCCTGCCGGACATATCACCAGCGCTTTGTCAATATTGATCTTCGATTTTGCATGACCGCCGTCTTCATCATAAGTGTAGGCATATCCATATGTCCACACCCTGTCAAACCAGCCCTTTAATTTTGCCGGACAGTCACTCCACCAGACAGGATAAATAAAAACAAGAGCATCCGCTTTTGCGATTTTCCTCTGCTCAGCAATCACATCATCAGGCAGACCGGCATCAACATTGAGACTGGTTTCTCTTTCATATTCAGATAAACTCATATCAGTCCTGAAATTCATCTTGTACAGGTCTCCGGTCTCAAAAGAGCAGCCACCATCCTGTAATCCCTGTTCGAAGGATTTTAGTACGGAGTATGTAAAAGATCTCCTGCTGGGATGAGCAAATACAATATATATGTGCAATTCTCCTCCTATCTCAAAATGCCTACTTTTTTAAAACATATATAATCCAGGGCGCAACTCTGGTTTCGTTTATCCATTTAAAAGGTTCATTTTCCTTTCCCAAAGGTTTATACGAACTTACTAATTTTAAGTTTGCATCATTAAAACAATTCTTATAATCTTCATCAGTCCAGAGGATATCATCTACGTGTCTATTATCTTCAACATCGGTTGTAATGATTTTAACTATTCCTCCACTTTTTACATTTTTGTTCTCCTGGAAATCCTTCGTAGAAAAGGACGCCCAATCATAAAAATACATATCCGGTGTCGAGTCCAGAAGTATAATTATACCTTCAGCGTTAATGAGACTTTTTAGTTCTTTTAGCAGTTTGATCCTGTAATTCTCATCAGGAATATTGTCAAAAGTAAATGCCGAAAATACCAGATCATAATAGTTTTTTTTCAACCGGCGGAAATCACCATCTTTAATAATGAGATATTCCCCTTCAGGATCAGCCTCTTTAGCTTTTTCGATCATTTGTTGAGATATATCGATACCAACGGTATTAAATTCATGTTTTTTAAGAAATCTTGTTGACCGTCCGGTTCCGCATCCAAAATCGACAGCTTTCTTTCCTGTTACATGTTCATATATTATTTCAGGTATATCCCGAAATGCTAAATAATAAGTGTTAGGAAATTCAAGTTTTGAATATGCTATCGCCCGTTTATTATCCTCATAAGAATTTTTAAAGTTATTCACTCTCATAATTGATCTCCTGGATCAGTCAAGCGCAAAGTCAACGGCGGCTTTTGAATGGATTTCCAGTGTATTAAACAGTATAATATCCGTATCTTCCTGTCCTATCAATAAAGGAATTTCTGTACATCCGAGGATTATCCCCTGTACACCCCGGTCTTTTAATTTGTTAATGACCTCTAAAAAACGTTTTTTTGCATTTAAGGAAAATATACCTTTTCCTAACTCATTGAATATTGTATCATCAATAAAATCTCTATCAGGTTGATCCGGAATTATTACTTCGATACCATTATTATTAAGTCTGATTTTATAAAAATCATTCTCCATGGTAAATTTTGTACCGAGCAGCCCGGCTTTTGCCATATTTTGACTGATAATTTCTTCAGCCGTTACATCAGCAATATGGATCACGGGAATTTCAATCTTACTTTCCAGTTCCTCAGCATAAAAATGTCCCATGTTACTGCAGATCAAAATACAACCCGCTCCTGAAGAAATTAGCGAAGAAGCTGCATGAAAAAATAATGCAAAAGCATCCTGTTCTCTCCCGGATCTTTTCATGTCCATGTAATCTGCAAGATTGAGTGAATACAGGATACATTTTGCGGAATTCAGTCCGCCGAGGCGTGCTTCAACCTCTTCATTTATTATCCGGTAATATTCCTTACTCGATACCCAACTGGTACCTCCTATTAATCCGATTGTCTTCATTTGAGCAACTCCAATTGTTTAGACTTATTATCATTCTGATCTTTAACCGGCAGACCATTTTTGATATATTTCAGCCAATGCATTTTTTAACCGCTTCAAACCTTCGATTATCTCATCCTCATTCAACTGTGATATCGAAATGCGAATAAAATAGTCTGCCGGTTGATTATTAAAATATAACGATCCGGGGGCAACATTTATTTTGAAGTTTTTAAATATTCCATGTAACTCTTCTTCTGAAATATTTAATCTGCTTAATTTCAGCCAGATCAAATATCCTCCAAGAGGTTCACTCCATGAAATATGATCACTTGATAATTCATTTTTAAGTACGTTTAGTGCTGTCTGCATTCGTTTTTTATAAATCCGATTCATGCGTTTGATATGAATTTCATAATAGCCCTGCCTGCAAAATTCAAATAAAGCTGACTGAATTATGGAATTTGTGGCAAGATCTGAAGTCTTTTTAACCGCAGAAGCTATTTTAATAAAATCCTTGTCTGCGGCAATCCAGCCGATCCGAACACCGGGAAATAATACTTTTGAAAAAGAACTCATGTATATAACAATTTGATTTTTATCCATCGATTTAATAGATAACGGCACTCTTCCGAAGTATTTCATCTCTTCTTCAAAAGCATCTTCAACAATTGGAACATGATATTTTTCACATATCCTGACCAGGTTCTCACGCACTTCAGGACTCATAGTTATTCCGGTGGGATTATGAAAATTGGGAGTAGTATAAACAAAAGAAACATTTCCGGATCTCATTGTTTTTTCAAGTTCACGCAAATTGATCCCCTCTTCAGACATAGATACACTGATTATCTCAGTCTGATAAAATTGAAAAAGAGGAAAAGCAAGAAAATACGTCGGATTTTCTGTAACTATAACCGATCCGGGTTTTCCTAACAGTCTTAAAGTCAGATCAAGGCTGTGCTGTGTTCCATTTGTGATAAGAATTTCTTCAGGAGAAACATGAATACCATGTGTTTGAAGCCGTGAGGAGATAAAAGACCTTAACGGAAAATAACCTTCCGGTTCACCGTAATTAAAAATATAAGGCTGCTTGACTATTACTGTATTTATACATTTTCTAAAATCGTCATAAGGCAAAACCCGGTGATCAAGATCCAATGTGCTCATATCGATAATATCTGATGATTTCATCGGGTAACCCGACCTCGGATATTTTGAAATAATATCATAGACTTCTTTGCTTTTTAAAGAGACAGCATTATTCCAGTCAATAAGTCCCTTTTCTTCCCTTTGAGTCATTTGGATACCCGGTGTCTTTTTTCTGACCACAGTATAAGACCCCGGACGGCTGTCCACATAACCCTGACCCCATAACTCCTCGTATGCATTATATACTACATTCCTGCTGACACCATGCTTTTCAGCCAGTATTCTCGAGGACGGCAGTTTTGTCCCAGGTGGAAGAGTATTATTTTCAATCATCTCACTGATCTCTGTAAATACCTGCCGGCTTAAAGATGTTTTACTTTTTCTGTTAAGGCTTAGAACTATCATAACAACAACCTTTTTGAATATTGGCATCTGAAATATATACATTCTTTGTTAATTTACAAGAGCCAATATTGTTTTTTTTTGAGAAGTCCAATTTAATATTCTGATAAAAAAGAATTACATTGATTTAATTTGGAATTCGTTGAAGTAAAAACAGAGGCAGCTATTTGAAAATTTCTCTAATGTTAAAATTATGAGTTTTAACTATTGAACATTTATAATAAAATCAATTTACCTCAATTCATCTGGCTTCAAATCTTCAATAAAAGAAGTATTAACCCAGAAGACACCCGTGCCTATTCTAACAAAGAACAAGTAATTTCCGTCAGGTGAAACGTACGGGAATCGAGCCCAACCTACATCGATAATAATTCGCTCAGACCAGGAACCATCGTTTAATTTATATGAGATACATAAACCAGAATGCTGGTCTCTATTATTTTCTTCTTCAATTATCATATAACTTTCATCAGGAGCAACAAACACATCAAGCTCTCTTGCATATTCAGAATTAATATTTTTTTCAAGTTTTTCCGGTTCCGCATAATTTCCATTTATTTTTCTGGAAACATAAATTTCTTCCGTAGATGGCGTTACACCTTCACCTTCGACAAAATTATATCTGGTAAAATAAATTGAGCCGTTTGCCGTGGTACAAAGCATTGTTTGTCCTCTTGAAGAATTAATTACCGGCGGTAATTGTTCAGGTTCCGACCAGCTATCACCCTGTTTTGCTGCAGTCCAGATATTATTACCCATATCATAATACAAAGTATTACCATCTATGGAGAACACCGGGTGATTCATATCGTTATCCATGTTAAAAGAAGCAACTTCCGGAGCAGTCCATCTCCCGTTTATCATTTTCATAAAAAACAATTTACAGTAACGCTGCCCATCAGGTCTCGAAGACCAGAAAACCTCGCTTTTATCCGGAGAAAATGCTGGAGCACTATGCACAAAATGATCCTGGATTGAGATAACACTAGGTGCAAACAATTCCGGTGTTGTTCCGGGAGGTTCCTGCCCAAGATATTCCCATGTTAAGTCTGTAAATTCATCCTGATTTTGAGCGGATACCGTAGATTTCTTGCAGTTGATCATAATCAGGGTTGTGACCAGTATAATTGAAAAAACGAAATTTCTTACTGTTTTCATTATTATATCTCCAATTTACCTGCTTTTATCAGTTGTTAACTGATTGAACCATACTCCGTGATTTCCGGTAATGCGATTAGTAATAAAAACATCCATGTCTCCGTCATTGTCTATGTCATTTATCAAACAATTCTGCCAACCGCCGCCTTCACCTAACCTGATACCTGTTTCGACAAAGGTTCCATTGCCGTTATTCATCCAGATTATAGCCGGGTTTTCCCGGTCTGTAATGATTATATCTTTAAAACCATCATTATTCAGATCTCCTGTTCCGACCCAGCCAAACGCAACAGAAGACAGCTTTTGTCCGCTGTCTGTAAATCTGCCTGTTCCGTCGTTTATAAGTACGCCCCCCGGGTACATCTCTTTTTCTGTGCCGTTGCTGTAAATAACATCAATATCTCCATCATTATCCGTATCGGTAAAATCCATATAGCAAAATGTAACATTGTTTTTCTGTACAAAACAGTAATCAGAAAAATTCCCGTTTTTGTCATTCAGATAGACCCTGAATCCGGCACCCCATTCAAATGTAATAATATCAACAAAACCGTCTCCATTAATATCGGCAAGTGAAGCATTACCGGGATAGGTCGAACCGCTTTTACTGAAATTTCCCTTACCGTTATTTATATAGACTACGCTTCTGAACCAGAGGTATGCATCGAGGTCTCCATCATTTTCTATATCGATTAATTGGATTCTTTCACTTGCTTCAATTGAGAGGGTATAATTTGCTCTTTCAAAAATACCATTCCCGTTATTAAAATATACCGGATTAGGCTTGTTGTTCCGCATAGGAGTATAAAACAGATCATTATCCCCGTCACCATCCAGGTCCCCGATTGCAATGCTGTGCATTTCATTTGGGAATTTTTGGCCGTTGCTTACAAAATAACCTCTCCCGTCATTGAAGAGGACCAGTGAGGGAGAATTCATCGATGCCAGGACTGCATCGAGATCACCGTCATTATCAATATCTGCCAATGCCAATTCCCATGTATTTAAATTCCTCTCAAAAATCTGTGTACTTCTTTTAAACTCAGGTATTCTGATATCCTGCCGGACATTTTGTGAAAAACCTGCAGAAGATAAAATTAAGAATAATATATTGATTAAAGTCATCAAACGTTTTCTATTAAAAATATTCACAAAAATCCTTTCAAGGCTGTTAATCCGTAATCAGTTCTCCAGCAAAAATATGTTACAAAATAAAATCCTCTTTTACCTGCAAAGTAAAATTAATTACGTATTGTTGAACAATGTGTTTTTGTTTAATCATTTCTAATACTATCCACCGGATTTGCAGAGGCGGCTTTAAAAACCTGAAAACTGACGGAAAATAAAGCAATAGTAAAAGTCAGGATCCCGGAAATCACAAATACCGATACTTCAATATTAGCCCTGTAAGCAAAACTGTTTAGCCATTCTCTCATTACAAACCAAATAATGGGACAGGCAATTATAAGGGATAATGTTACGCTTTTTATAAACTCTTTTGATAAAAGCAAGGTGATGCCGGAAATTGAAGAACCAAGCACCCTTCTTACGCCGATCTCTTTTTTTCGCTGTTCTGCTGTGAAGGAGGTAAGTCCAAAAAGACCGAGACAGGATATAAATATGGCGAGCAGAGAGAAATAAGAAAAAATGGTACCTGTTTTTTTATCAGTATCATAAAAATTTTCAATGGTTTCCGATAAAAAACTATATGTGTACGTATAATTTATATGTTTTTTCCATGTCTCCTCCAGTAATGCGAGTGCCTCAGGAACATTATCAGGGTGGATCCTTATTGAAGTTTGAGGATAAAATGTATTGAATTCAAATATTATCGGTTCTATTTTGTTATGTAATGACCTCTGGTGAAAATCCTTCATTACACCGATTATAACACCTTCTCTCTCGTCTCCGAAGGACGGCTTGTAACTGACTTTTATACCAATTGGATTTTCAAGTCCCATAACTTTAGCTGCAGTTTCATTGACAATAAAATTTTTCTCATCTGCTGCAAACTCCCCGGAAAAAAACCGCCCCTCCTTCATTGTCATATTAAACGTTTTTAGATATTCATAATCTGCAGATGCAGGGTATAGAGTTATTTCCCGGTCAGGTTCTTTTCCATCCCAGATGTAGGTTGAATTTCCCCGGATTTCAAAACTGGGTATGGTTCCCCGTGTTAAACTGATAAAATTCGGATTTTTGAGAAGTTCATCTTTTGCCTGGTCGTTGAAATAAGCGCCGGGAATAATAACATTTCTGTGGTCATAACCAAGCGGCTTGTTTCTGATATAATCCAGCTGATCATATACGATCAAAGTGCCTGCTATAAGAAAAATAGATAATACAAATTGTAAAATTACCAGAGTTCTCCTCAGGTATAATCCGCCTTTTCCGCTTTTAAATCCAAGGTTTTTCAGAGCATTTACAGGTTTTAATGCAGAAAGAAAAAATGCCGGATATAAACCGGAGATCACACCTGTAAAAAGTGTTATCCCCATTATCCCGGTCATAATTATCGGATCAATTGAAAAATCCAAAACTAATTTTTTATTGGTTAGGTAATTGAAAGTCGGGAGAGCAATAACAACTAATACGACCGCTAAAAACAACCCAAATAGCGAGAGCAGGATCGATTCCCCCAGGAACTGTTTTAAAAGATGACTTTTTTGAGCGCCTATAACTTTTCTTAATCCTATCTCTTTTGTACGCCTGCCTGCCCGCGCAGTTGAAAGATTCATAAAATTAATGCAGGCTATCATTAAAATACTCAATGCTGTAATACAGTATATATAAATGTATTTAATATCGCCTTTTTTGTAATTATCGAGGTCTCCGGACAGGTCCGACCTTAAATGTATATCCTTTAATGGCTGCAGGTAAATTTCAGCAAGGGATTTTTCATCATGTTCTTTTATTATACCGCTTATTTTCCTGTTAATATCTTCCGGATTACTTCCTTCCCGAAGTTGTAGATAAGTATAATACAGGTCGATTTCCCAGCCCTGCGGATCAGCATGCTTATACTTCACACAGAAATTAAAATGCACAATGCAGTCAAAGTGAATATGTGAAGTTTCAGGCATATCTTCTATTACACCCGTTACAATATAAGGAACTCTGCTTATCTGGATACTCATCGTCTGACCCAGTGCTTCTTCTTCTCCAAAATATTTTTTTGCAAAGCTTTCCGTTATAACTATTGAATTCTTGTCACTTAAAGCTGATGCGGGATCCCCTTTTATAAAAGAAAAAGAGAACATTTCAAAAAATGCAGGATCGGCAACAGCGAAATAATCACTTATAAAGGATTTTCCATTCGCTTCAACCATAGTATTTTCAAACCCCTGGTATCTTGTGAAATTGACAACATCAGGATACTGTGCAACCAGTGCAGGACCGACAGCATTCGCAGTCCTTGCAATATGGGTGATCTCGTTTGATGCCGGTATCTTGGACGTAACTCTGTATAGTCCGTTAAAATTTTCATGAAACCTGTCATAACTCAATTCATCATGAATCCACAACAGCATCAATATACAGCATGCTATTGCGATACTTAGTCCCGAAATATTAGTAAAAGAATATCCTCTGTGCTTATTAATATTTCGTAATGCGGTCTTTAGATAGTTTTTGAACATGATAAAACTCCAGATGTATGAATATATTTTTCGTATGAAAATACTTTTGAATGTCTGGCTCCAGTACCACAGCCAGCCAATAACAATATTATATTCATTTACGATTTCATTAAATATTTCTCCGAAGTCACCAAGACGGACACTATATTCCCTTCGGGCGTAAATCTTCTTTAATATCCATTCCGCAAGACGTGGGGGATTGCGGTATGTTTTTTGTTCTTTCATAGTCTGCGCTCAATAGCAGGAATTGTAATACCATTCCATAGGGTATTTTGAACATTTTTCAGTTCGATCATTGCTTTTAAACCTTCAGTTGTATGTTTATATATTCGCTTACTTCTGCCGCCTCTTGATTTCAGCGGTTCACTCAGATATGATTCCAGGTACTTTTTCTTTTCCAGCCGGTCCAGTGCCTCATAGATCGAGCCAAGAGACCATTTTTGGTTGGTTGCCTCGATAATAAATTTTCGGATAGGTACACAATATGCATCATCCTGCAGGTTCCAGACTGCCACCAGAACAAGCTCTTCTCCTCTTGTCAAAAGGTTCATAATTTATTCCCTTTCTTATTACCTCATTTTATTGAAACATATAAATATACGCTAATATCTGTTATTTGTTTCAGAATAATTATAAAATAGCTAATGTCAGTTTTTTAAATGTAATATTTAATGTAAAAAGACTTGTTTAGATTTCTCTCCCGGTAAACCGGTATCGAAATGGCATGACCGGGCATTAATCATTTATAAAACAAGTTGTGAAATATACATTGCAGGACAAAGCATTATTGCATTATATTTTCGGAGACTGCTATGGATTTAACATAAAAGGTCAATAAACCGCACCAATTGATGGGGATTAATACAGGCTTAAACCTATAAACCATCCGGTTTCAGTTCTTCAATAAAAGATTTGTTAACAATAGGTTTTTCTCTTTTACCGGTTATTTTTTAAAATAAATATCTACCGACATAACTGATTCTGTTGATAAAGTAAACATTTTTGTCATGGAGTGGTCCATGACACTCCAGTTTCCCGATTGCTTGGCTGTCACGGACCATTCCGTGACAGTTGAGTATTAATATTTTTACACTTTATCAACAGTATCATAACTGTCCGGTTAAAAAATAAAAAAATGATTTTTGTACATAATGACACTGGATTCCAGCCTTCGCTGGAATGACGCAACATGTATAATAACAATAA
>JBHPGK010000132.1:0-10042 GCA_042570605.1 Candidatus Zhuqueibacterota bacterium | reverse complement strand
TATTTTGAATCATTTCCAAATCATCATAATTCATTTCATATACCATATTAAAATATCTATTATATTTTCGGAAAACAGCGTTGTATGTAAACGCACAGTATATATCTCCATTATAATCTATTTCAAAATATACTTGATTATACCCGTTATATAAATGTGAATTGTCTTTTTTAAGCATCAGATCACCAAAACTATTTACAAAATCACCTTCATAATCCAATATTGTAAAAAGCTTACCGGAAGAACCGGAATTTAGTAAAATATTTCCATCATTTTCACATGATAAATTCATTGGAACAAATTTATGATTAAAATTTGAAATCTGTTCAAAATTTGGATTGAATACCTGAATTCTTTTATTCAAATCCTGAATAATAATGTTTCCTTTATTGTCCGTATCTAACGATAATGGGCGATTAAATTCGCTAGAACCTTGCCCAAAATTACCAAAATGTCTTATAAAAAACAGGTTTGTATCCAGGATTGTAACTCTATGATTTAATCCTTCTAAAATAAAAAGATGTTTTGACAGTTCGTCAAAATGTACTAAAATTGGATCACAAAAATTAACATCATCATCTTCGCTACCTATAATACTAATCGGATATTTTACTTCTTTAGAAATTTCTTGTGTACGCAACACCTGTGTAAAAACATTTCCTGTAAATAATATAATGAAAAGCAAATTAACCTTTAAATAAGGCATTAAATTTAATTCTCCTACAAAAATAGGACTAAATCGACGAACACCATACTTATTTATTATCGTGCTCTGGTTATCTTCCGGAATTCTTTAATGTCTGCTGTCTCCTGTTACCCTTTGAATTACATGAAATAACTCCGCGTATTATACTGGTTATGGAAATATATACCAATATAATTTTATTATGTCAATAAATATGTATGCTGTCCCCTGATTTATACGGTAAGGGCCAGGAAAAGATAAGATAGTAGAAAATAAAATCAATAACAACGATACCAAAAATTCTTTTTTTTGTCTTTTAAAATATTTTCCAATAAAATTTAGTTTTCTGTAAGTAACTTTCTCATTATTAGGTTATGAATATTTTTTGTCACCGTCAAAACGCATTTAATATCCGGTTTAAAGTATGCAAAAAAACATGCATTATTATTTGGCTCTTCAGGAATTTAGTTTGATTTATGCACAAATATTGAAAGAGAAAATATAAATCTCCGGGATATTTTTAAATTAATTCCGGCTTGCCGGAATTATCGAAAATAGCCCCGACATTCATGTGGGGGTACAAATAAAGATGATACACTCGTCCAATAAGGACGAATGAATATTCTCTATCCCCAAATGTAACGCTCATCATATTTAAGGCCATGTTTTTTCAATATTGCCAAATATTCTTCTTGAAACGTCTGTTTACGATGATGTCCTTTTTGATTATTGATATATTTAATCGTATCTTCAATATGGGATAAACCGACACTAAAAGCACCGTATCCTTCCTTCCACTGAAAATCTTTATAATCTATAAATGTTTCATGAATCCATTTGGAAAAAACGCCTATGATCAATTGAATTGCTTAAGCAATAGAAAGAGTTGATGGTAAAGATAAAAGCAAATGAACATGATCTTCAATCCCGCCAATCGCAAATGCCTTCATCTTATTCTCTCTTGCAATTCCCCCAATATAAGAGAAAAGCCGGTTTTCCAATTCCGGCATAATGAATTTTATTCTTTGTTTTGTGCTGAAAATGTAATGAATCATAATATTTACATATGAATGTGACACTTTAATTCTTCCTTTTGTATTTTTAATTTATCGGTAATACTGATTTCAAACGTCCCTTCGGGACGAAAAATGTTTTTTTCCTTAATCCAGAGATGAATCTCTGGGCTATTTTCAAATCGTCCCTTCAGGACGTTAACCTAAAATCATATTTAAGTTTCCATGATATAAATACCTGAGCTATATTCTGATTATCTTTTTCTTTTAAACTTAACAATACAAATTCCTGAAGAACCTATTTTTTTTCTATTATTTTATACACTGAAACCGACATTGTTTCCATATCATCTATAATATAAAGTTTATCATCAATTATTTTAATTTTTCCAAAACTTGGTTGTTTAATCTCGCCTAAAAGGACTCCATTATCATTGAAAATTTCAATTTTTAAACTCTCAGCAAGATTTTCACGTATCGGTTCTTTATTTTGCCTCCGTAATTTTTGATTATTTAAGAACATTTCATATCCATATCTGGTAAATGTGGATACCCATAATAATCCTCTACTGTCAAATCCGGCCGACATTGAAATTATTGGGATGTCAGATCCCGGTTTAGGAATACTATTATTTATGTAATCAAGTTTTCGCGTGGATTGATACAGCAAAACACCATCCTTGTTATATTTTTCAATCCTGTTTATGTACTGGTAAACGGCATAAATATTTTCCTTTTGATCGATTTTGTATGTGACCTGATTTAGTTGATTACTGAGTTCCCATTCTCCATAATCAACTGTTATTCCGAAAGCATTGTTTTCAACTCCATTAAAGTCTAATGATCTTAATAAAAATCCGTTTCTATCCGGATCGGTGGAAATTTTAACCGGCAGTACAACAGGAACATATTGAGTAATAAAATTTTCCGAATCCTTAATTTCAAAGTCCAGGAACATTTTAGTAATTCCGGTCCTTGACGATGAAACAAAATCCCCAATAAGAAGAAATTTTTGAATATTAAAATTCTCTCCATCAAATACATAAAGAAAACTATCAATTAATCCTGTACAAACGGGAAATTGGAATTCTCCAGGTCCCTGCCCCTCTCTTCCTATCGTTAATATATACTCACCGTTATTACTGAATTTTTGAATTCTTTTATTTCCCATTTCCACAATATAGATATTTCCAAATTGATCCTCTTCCAAATCCTCAGGCTTATACAGATTGTAATTTTGGTTAGTATCATTCAGTTCTCCAATAGTCCTGATAAACGTCAGTTCGACCGGTATTTGTTTGTTCCATACTTTTCCAAAGTTAGAAATATACTTTACATTAGAATTCTCATATATTGTGTATGTTTTGTCCTTACCACATGAGCTAAAGATACCTATTATCAGTAATAGGAAAAATCTTAAAACTCTCATTTTTTTATTTCCTTTATGAATATTTGCTAAAACATTTGGGACAGAATCAGGGGACACCATACCTGTTTGTTATTGTGCTCTGGTTTTCTTCCGGAATTCTTTAATGTCTGCTGTCTCTTGTTACCCTTTGAATTATATGAAATAAGTCCTCGTAGAATACTGGTTATGGAAAAATATACCAATATAATTTTATTATGTCAATAAATATGTATACTGTCCCTCGATTTTCTAGTTAATAATCAGGAGAAATCAAAAAATTAATTTTATGATAAAATTAAAGGATAGAAAAACAACTTATCATGGTGATGTTAGCATTTAAATAAATTGGTTTATGGAAACTTATTTTTGATGATATCCCCAGATTTAGCCGTTTCAAGTTTTTCGCTTCATTGGTACAAATCCGGATTTACTTTTATATACTTTCCATAGCAGAAACAGACCTGACATTGTCCCGGTAATTATAGTAATTATGGAACCCTCAATCCCAAATGCACCCCCCGTAAAAATATCCGGTCCATTTGGAACTAACTGTATCATACTTCTGCTTACTTCCTTGCCTGAAACACTTATACCTAACAGGGTCCCCTGTATAAAGTTCCAACTGAAATGCAGACCAAATACCAGCCATATTCTCCGTGTATACATATATGCAGCGGTCAACAATATTCCGTACCCGATCATTACAAAAGGTGTCCATGCGGTTGCATTAGGATTTACCGAATGCCCCAATCCGAACAGAATAAGCTGAATAAGCAGTGCAATCCGGCTTCCTAAAAACTCTTCCGTTAATCTGAAAATGATCAACCGGTATAGAACCTCTTCCAGAAACACCGCAATTCCATACTCAAACACACCGTCAAGTATCATACGAATATCAAATATTGAGGACTCAACCTTATAATATCCGGTAAAAACAGTAAATAATACCACAACTGATAAAAGCGCTGTCCCGATTAGGAGACCTAAAGAGAGCTCTTTATGCATGTTCTCCCTGCTAAATTCAAAAGCTTCACGTTTTTCAATCTTTGATACATACAATCTATATAACCGTGCGAACAGATAAATCATGAACAGGGTTTTGGAATACTCGAATATCCTCCCAGGTAATTCTCCGGGAATTTTTACAGTCAATTCTACTATAAGATTGAGTATTGTGGCAGGCACAAGAAAAGCAATCACAATAAGGATCCTTATTAAGGGATTACTCCATATTTTCGATTTTGTTTTCATATTTTTCTCTTTTTACTCTATTGATCTTTTCTATTCTCATTATTTTTATTCTCATTCTGATTTTTCTTCTTTCCCCATTTAATCAAGCCCCATAATATACTTTTTTCATCGTATATCTTCTTACTGCCTTTTTCAAAGCTTTCCGAAGCATATAATCCAAGCAGAAACATTGATTTATTATGCTTAGCTTTGTTTAATTCTTCTACCAACACAGCAATTTCATTTTCAACTTTGACAATCTCAGCTTTCATTTTATTGATCTTCTCCTGTTTTGACATAATAGTCAACTTGATCTTCTGAGCCATGTTCAATGAAGGTATAGTGAATAATCCGAAATGGAGTTTCCATTCAGGCAGCTTTATTGATTCGAACTCTTTATCTGTGATCAGAGAGTCTTGTTGTATTATTTTCACTGGCTGTTCCTGTGAAAAAACAGCACTTACAAGTACAGAAATTAATATTGATGTAATCAACTTTTTCATGATGACTCCTATGTCAAGTTTTACATGAAATTAATACGATCATATTTTAAAACCAAATTTATATGGCAGATGAAGTTTGAGTTCTGATAAACAGCCGGATTTTACTGACAAACGTTATCTGTCAAAATAATTTGCATAACAGCACAATTGTATTTAAATTAAAATATGAGCAGAGCTGCTTTTGAAAAGATCATCAAATCTTTTTTCCGCCACAGAATTGTATACCACTTAGTATTCTGGTCGGTAATAGCACTTTATATATTCCTGACAATTAAAGCTGAATTCGGCACAGTTTCAATCAGTTTTTTATTGACCGGCCTGCTAATTCTATTTCAGGTTATAATTTCTTACAGCAATTTTTTCTTTATTGAACGCTTTCTGTATAAAAAGAAATACACTCTTTACCTGATATCACTTTTTACTGTTGTAGCAGTTTATTCATCAATTTTTCATTACTTATTTAAGACCTACTTTAATTACACCAGCAGTATCTTTCAAACAATAGTCAGTGTTCTTTTTCTGATTTTTTTCACATCAGCAATAAAAGTGATAAAAAAGGGTATTGCGCAGTATCTTGAATTCCAGGATTTAAAAGAAAAACGCCTGCGGGCTGAAAATGACCTGCTGAAAGCACAGGTAAATCCCCATTTTCTTTTCAATACTCTTAATAGTTTATATGGGCTCTGCTTAAAAGATTCTAAAAAAGCCCCGGATGCAATATTAGAATTATCTGAAATAATGCGATATATGGTCGAAGCCGGAAAAAAGGAAACTGTATCTGTGCATAGTGAGATCAAATTTATAAAGAATTATATTTCACTTGAAAATCTGAGACTTGTCAATAAACCGGATATCACTATAGATATTGAGGGAGATACACTTAACACCAGAGTACCGCCCATGATCCTGATCCCATTTATCGAGAACTGTTTTAAGCATGGGATTGACAGCACATCAGCAGGTGCATTTATCAATATAATGCTGAATATAAATAAAACCGATCTCAGGTTTGCCGTGAGGAACAGTAAATCCAAAAATAATAAAAACAGTAGGTATGAAAGTCCCGGGACAGGAATCGCAAACACAACAAGGCGTTTGGAATTAATTTATCCGGACAGACATATGCTTAAAATAACCGATAACACAGATGATTTTTACATTGATCTTTCAATAAAGTTATGAAAATAAAATGTATAATTGTTGATGATGAACCAATAGCACATGATGTTCTGGAAGAACATATTTCCGCAGTGGAATCACTAGAACTGGTCGGGAAATTCTATGACCCGGTAGAGGCAGTGAACTATCTGTCCAATCAAAGTGTGGAACTTATATTTCTTGATATAAAGATGCCCAAATTGTCCGGCATTGAATTTTTAGACACTATGATTAATCCGCCAATGATCATAATCACCTCAGCGTATTCAGAATTTGCTCTGGAAGGATTTGAACACTCAGTGTTGGATTATCTGCTCAAACCGATCTCATTCAGCAGATTTCTCAAAGCTGTAAATAAAGCAGTTGGAAAACCGGATAAATCATTTCAGGATTCAGCCGTAGATCATGCCGCAGCCGATTTCATTTATCTTAAATCTGACAAGATAATTCACAGGATCAAATTAGCCGATATAACATATATTGAAAGCTGGGGGAATTATATAAAGGTATATTATAATAAGCAAATGCTGCTTGTAACGGATACAATGAATAATATTGAAAAAGCTTTACCGAACGAAAAATTTGTCAGAACTCACAGGTCGTTTATTGTTTCAATTGACAAGATCGAACAACTCGAAGGAAATTTAATACGGATAGGCAGGGATGAAATCCCTATTGGTAAACATTACAAGCTGATGTTTGAGAAAACAATTAAAAAGTACGATGCCGGAAGCTCTATTAAATAAAATCCCGAATTAATTTAATTTATAATTTTAAAAAAAAGCCCTCATTTCTGAGGGCTTTTTCAATTAATCAATATAATTTAAATTAACGAATATTATCTTTTATCAATAGGAATATACTCTCTCATATCATCAAGCCCCGGACCGTTGTATACCTGTGTGGGTCTGTAAAGAGGTCCTTTTGCATTCCTCTGGCGCAGCATATTGGCAACCCAACCGAAATGTCTGCTCGCCTGGAAAATAGGTGTATTGGCTTCCATCGGAATTCCAAGAACCTTATATAATACTGCAACCGGGAAATCGAGATTCGGCGCACGGTTCTTCTTGTTGATCATCATATTCTTTACATTATCATAGATCTCCATCAGATGTCCCATACCTTTTTTCTCTGCAAGCGGTCTTACCACTTTTTCCGTGGTTATAACTCTGGACTCCACACTGCCTTTATAATGAGCAAGCCTGTGTCCAAATCCAAAAACGATCTCCTTGTTCCCAAGTTTTTTATCAAGATAACTTTCGGCATTCTCCGGTTTTCCTATTTCATCGAACATTACTGCAGCAAGGTCATTTGCACCGCCGTGAAGAACGCCCTTCAATGCAACCGATGCCGCTAAATGCGGTCCGTATGGGTCAACTCCCGAGGATTCCGTAACCAGCGATGTAAAAGTGGAGCAGTTTATCGTATGATCGAGGTAAAGTATTAAAGTTACATTCAATGCATGTTCCGCTTCCTCGTCCCAGTCAACACCAAGCATGTTTAAAATATTTGCCGCAATAGAAAGTTTCGGATCCGGCGGGATTGGTTCTTTCCCGTTAATTGCCCTGTATCCGTAAGAATAAAGTGCAGGTATTTTTGCACCCATCCTGATACCGGCATCAACGAGCAGCTTGCTTCTCCCAGTCACTTCCCCCTTGATATTGCGCCACACATCATTTTCATAATCCTTATCAAACATTCGCTCATAGGAGAACGCTGTCATCAACAGGTCCATCAGGTGTGCATTTGCCGGAAAAGTTTTTAGCAGCTCAGCCGTTTTGGGATGGATCGGCATATTTTCTTTCAGAAGTGAGTTAAAATCATCAAGTTCTTTCCGGTTGGGAAGTTTATTATACAGCAGCACATATACCGATTCTTCAAAAGGTCCCTTGACCAGGTCATAAATACTGTATCCCCTGTACATTAAGATCGGTTTACCGTCCTTTCCGACCGTTGTAAAAGAAATATCCGACGTACATACAGGGACACCTGCCAAACCGTTATCAATAGTTTCTATCTGGTTTTCAGCCATAGGTCAATCCTCCTGTTTTGGATTATAATTAATTAGATCATTTATTTTTTTTCTTGTCATCATCCCTATAGTTAAATTTTCCTGATTTCCGTCCTTTTTTATTACTTTTAAAGCCTCTCTCATCCTTCCTGCAGAAAACCTGAAAAGACTGACGGGAAAAATAACCAGGTTATAACCAATATTTTCAAATTCCCGGTAACTGATAAACGGGGTTTTTCCAAATTCCGTCATATTCGCAAGCAGCAGCCCGGGAACAGCATTCCTGTAAATTTTAAATTCTTCAATACTTTTCAATGATTCCGGGAAGATCATATCTGCACCGGCTTCAAGATAGGAGTTGCCTCTTTTGATACTTTCATCCAGCTGGTTCTTTTCATCGATATTCTGAGCGCCCCTTGCATCTGTCCTTGCAATGATCAAAAAATCCCGGTCGGTTTCGTCACGTGAACAGGTCGCTTCTTTTATTTTTTCTATCATTTCTTCCTGCGGGATCACCTCTTTCCCGCTCAAGTGACCGCATCTCTTTGGAAAGACCTGGTCTTCGATGTGCATTCCCGCAAGGCCGCTTTCGATATACTTCTTAACGGTACCGGAGATATTGCCGAATCCCGTATCCGCATCACAAATAACAGGTACCCCGACAGCTTTACAGATCCATTTTGCCGCATAAACAAAATCATCAAGACTTAAAGATCCGTCGTCAGGTACACCAAGACTGTTCGTAAGGGCAGCTCCTGAAATATAAATCCCGTCAAATCCTTCGGATTCTATCAGCTTTGCCGTAAACGGATTGAAAGTACCCGGAAAAACAAGGGTCTTTTTTTCATCAAGAAGTTTTTTTAATCTTTTCCCGCTCATTTCACCTCAAACAGATCGATCAGCTCTTTTATATTTTTCAAATTATCAAGATCCCATACGATCTCTATGATTTTATCCTGCCTGTCTTTGGGGATAAGTCCTTCACACGCTTTTCTGAATTTTGTCTCGATCTCAGCCTTTGAAAGCGGATTAAGCGGATGTCCCTTGGGATCCATACACTCATTCTCATATACTTTTCCATCTTTCATTTTAACAGTGACTTTATTCGGGAAAGAGGTACCGTAAATATCTGTATATTCTTTTTTCTCGACACACTTTACTTTCTGGACAAGGTCGATCAGCTCCATATTATCAAGATGCGCCTGGTCATACTGCGCCAGCGTTATATCGCCGTCCATCAAAGCGACCGATACAATATACGGCAGGCTGTGGTCGGCAGTCTCTTTTGTTTTCGGATGCCATTTTGCAGGCTCCATTCCGATGATCTCATAAGAATGAAATGAGGTTTCAATCAATATGGATTCAATATCATTTATCGATTTTCCGCCCATCTGTTCTTTGACATCCAGAGCTGCCCAGATTGCACTTTGAGAATGATACTCAGCCGGGAAATATTTTATATATGTGCTTACGATCTTATATTCTTCACCACCCTGACCGCCAAGATTCTCTGCAAAATCAAACTCCCCTTTTGTGATCTGGTTAATAAGTCCGTGCTGGCCGGTAATAATATCATACGGTCCTGTAAAACCGTTCTTAACGTATAAAGCCGCTTCAATTCCGTTCCTTGCAGCTTTGGCAAATGCGGCGGCTTTCCATGTGGAGATCATCCCTATCCTCGTCTGGCGAAGATAATTCCCGGTCGTGATCGCTATCCCGAGTGCATCTCTTATCTGGTCTTTGGATAATCCCATCAATTTCGCAGCTAATGATGTACATGAAACCGAAGCATAAGTTACATGGTCCCATCCTTTTTTTCTAATAGCGGCAGCATCGCACAATCTGCACTGCATCTCATATCCTAAAACAATTCCCAAAATCAGGTCTTTTCCTGTTTTGCCTTCAAACTCTGTCACGGCAAACGATGCGGCGATATTGTCACTCGGGTGAGCAGGTTCTTTTGACAGATATGTATCATTCCAGTCATGAGCCCTGACCATTGTATCGGTCGCTTTGATGGACGGCGATATAACG
>JBHPGK010000131.1:0-10083 GCA_042570605.1 Candidatus Zhuqueibacterota bacterium | reverse complement strand
AAGAATATGAGTCACAATTGCAGTCATTACATCTGCAATCGGAGGGCAGCCCGGAACTTTAACCACCGGTTTGTTAACCAGCTTATCAATTGGTGTAGCTCCTGTCGGATTGGGACTGGCACGCTGAATACACCCGTTTGAGGCACAACTGCCCCATGCAATAATTGCTGCAGCATCTTTAGCTGTTTCCTGGAGAATATCTGCTGCCGACTTCCCGGCAATAGTACAGTAGATGCCGCCATCTTTTGTGGGAACTGAACCTTCCACCAGAAGAATATACTTGCCCGGATAGTTTTTGACAGTATCATGAAGACTTTTTTCAGCCTGCATCCCTGCGGCGGCCTGCAAAGTCTGGGTGTAATCGAGTGATAGTGTATTGAGTACAACATCCGCAACAACAGGGTGTGAAGAACGTATGAATGATTCACTGCAGCATGTACATTCCTGAAAATGCAGCCATACAACCGGCGGTCTCGGACTTGTTTCAAATGCCTTAATAACTTTTGGAAGACCTGTTAGTTCGATCCCGGTAATTGCAGCAGCATAACTGCAAAAACGCAAAAAATCCCTACGAGATCTTCCGGTTTGTTCGAAAATCTCAAGGTAGGTTTTCTTATCAGACATATTGAACCTCCTTATATATAAAAATCCCTCGTTAGAATTTCATATTTAAAAAGATTATAAGAATTCCTTAGATCAATATGTTAAATCACGCTAAAAAGGTACCCCTATCTATTTACCTTATTTACGTATGATGATGAGTTGGGAAAAGCCAAATATATCAAAAAAACAGATTATTCTTTTTATATAAACCATACAAATACTTGTTGAAAAATATAAATAATAAATCTTTTTGTCAAGATTTTTTTTTGCAATCCTTTGACAAAATATCACTACTGTCCGGTAAAAAACATGTATTATGAACTTAATTCGTTATTATATAATAAGTTACAAAAGCAAAAACAACAATAAATTGTCTACCAGAGGTAGATCCGCCTCGGGCGGAAATAATGAGATTCTTCACTTCTCTGCGTTACGTTCAGAATGACGTTGTTGGACTGGGCTTACACGTCATTCTGCCTGTCCCGAAGTAAGCGGGGAGCGCAGCGAAGAATCTCAATATTAAAATTAACCGGACAGTAATGACAAAATATATGAAAGAGAATGAAAAATATTTATTTTCTTCAGTTAATAAAATCTCTCATAACTGCCCGGTAAAAAAATAATTTTTGTATATCATGACACTGGATTCCAGCCTTCGCTGGAATGACGCAACATATATATTAACAATAAGATAGGAGCCGTCATTCCAGCGCAGGCTGGAATCCAGATTTTCTACTTATCTAAAATTTGATTGTGTTTTTTCAAATTTAATCTAAATTTAAAATAATCCGGTATAAGTTATATTAAAACAATATATTAAATATTACTTTTTTCCAGTTTTACCGGACACTACTGAAAATCTCTAAAGTTTCTTTATTTTATGATTCTGAATGATTGGCAGTCTCAAATAATATAATGGAAATATCACTTGTTTTTCATTGAAAGTGCTATGCGTCTTCTTGCCACATCAACATCAAGGACAGTAACGGCGACCTGCTGCTGTAACTTCACTTCATCGGCAGGATTCTTTACAAATTTATCTGCAATTTCGCTGATATGAACAAGTCCGTCCTGGTGTACTCCTATATCTACAAAAGCACCGAAATTAGTAATATTGGTCACTATACCCGGCAGTTTCATACCCGGTTTGACATCTTCAATAGAATTTACTCCATCCTGAAATTCAAATGCTTCGAATTTGTCTCTTGGATCCCTGCCCGGTTTTGAGAGTTCTGTTATTATATCATTCAGCGTCGGCAGTCCCACTTTTTCAGTGACATACTTTTTCAAGTCAAATCTTTTGTGAAGTAATTCATCCTTCATCAGTTCGGCAACAGAACAGCCTGCATCTTCAGCCATTTTCTCAACTATAGGATAGCTTTCCGGATGAACGGCGCTCCCGTCGAGGGGATTTGCCGCATTACTGATCCTCAAAAACCCAGCTGACTGTTCAAATGCCTTTGGTCCAAGTCCCGGGACTTTTTTCAGCGCCTTTCTTGACTTAAAGGGACCGTTCTTATCCCTGAATTCAACAATGCTTTTAGCAAGTTTTGAACCCAATCCCGATACATAAGTTAGCAGTTGTTTACTTGCGGTATTAAGCTCCACACCAACCATATTCACAGAACTCATCACATCATCATCAAGTTTTTCCTTAAGAAGTTTCTGGTCAACATCATGCTGATACTGCCCTACTCCGATAGATTTTGGATCGATCTTTACAAGTTCTGCTAAAGGGTCCTGAAGCCTTCTCCCGATGGATACTGCGCCCCTGACAGTAACATCAAAATCCGGGAATTCTTCCCGGGCAGCCTCAGAGGCGGAATACACCGATGCACCGCTTTCATTGACCATAACAACAGATATATTATTCCCCATATCAAGAGACCTGATAAAATCCTCAGTTTCCCTGCCAGCCGTACCGTTCCCAACCGCAATATATTCCACTTCATATTTTGAACAAAGTTCTTTGATTATTTTTGCAGCTTCATCTTTTTTATTTTGAGGTTCATGGGGATAAATTGCCGTATTATGAAGCAGTTTACCCTGGCTGTCAAGGCATACAACCTTACATCCTGTACGGAAACCGGGATCAACCGCCATCATCCTCTTTTGGCCGAGCGGCGGAGCTAACAGGAGCTGCTTTAGATTATCTGCAAAAACGTTTATTGCTTCTTCATCGGCTGCAGATTTTGAGATCATACGGATCTCAGTTTCCATCGAAGCAGATAAAAGCCTTTTGTAACTGTCATGTACCGCTTCTCTTACATTTTCGGAGCACATGTTGTCATTTTTTAAAAATCTTTTTTCCAGTAAACTCACTGCCTCTTTTTCATCAGGTAATATACTTAGCGATAAAAGCAGTTCTTTTTCACCCCTCCTCATTGCCAGAAGCCTGTGCGACGGCACTTTAGTAATTGGTTCCTGCCAGTCAAAGTAATCTTTATATTTTATACCCTCTTCTTCTTTACCGGTGATCACCCTGGAACTGATCAAAGCATTTTCCAGAAAAAGTTTTCTGATCTCCGCTCTGGATTCCTGGTCTTCATTAACAGTTTCCGCAATTATATCTCTTGCACCCTGCAGGGCATCTTCGATCGTTTTAACATCTTTTTCTTCGTTTATGAATTTTTCAGCCTCGCTGTTAATATCTATATCTTCCTGTTTAAATATTAATTCAGCGAGAGGCTCAAGACCTTTTTCTCTTGCAGCAGTCGCTCTCGTGCGCCTCTTCGGGCGGAACGGCAGGTAAATATCCTCAAGGACAGACATCGTTTCTGCAGCCAGGATTTTCTCTTTCAGCTCATCGGTCAGCAGTTCGCGTTCTTCAAGTGATTTTAAAATAGCTTCCCGCCTTTTGTCAAGTTCCTTCAACTGGTTAAGCCTGTCCCGGATCTTCATTATCTCAACTTCATCCAGAGTGCCTGTTGCTTCTTTACGGTACCTTGCTATAAAAGGTATAGTGGCATCATCTTCCAGAAGTGCTGCAGCAGCAGATACCTGCCACTCTTTCAGGTTTAATTCACCTGTTATTTTTGAAATATGCTTTTCATTCATAATTTTGACTTTCAATTTTTTACAACAATTACTTTAAATCTCACGCTTCCGCGCCCATTAGTTTCGTCATCAACACCAACAAACGCTTCAAATGATTTGAATTTCCCATTAAGCGTATACCTGATATCACTTTTTGAGTGTGTGCCAAGACCTTTCTCAAACTTCATTTTTCCGATTATTATGGGATTATTTGCTACACTTTTATCAATCCTCAGTCTGCTCCACCCCTGCACGGCATAAAAAGGTTTCAGATCACTCAGGTAAGTAATTTTTCCATCGTCATCAATTAATTTTGTTTCTGCCCAGTCAGCATGGTCCCAACCGTTTCCGTCTCCCCCTTCATCAACGATCAGCCTCAATTCTTTTACTTCTTCTACAGATACCCTCACTTTCACTGCTTCATCGTTATGTCTCAATACTTCACTTTGAAACAGTGTTTTTACTCTGGTAAATTCAGCAGCTTTGACCGTACTGCTGACAAAACCATCTTTAAATGCCGCAGCCTTAATTGTTGTCCCTTTTATGATCTTAACAGGTTTTTCATATAATTTTGATCGTCCTGTCGGTTTGGTGCCGTCAAGAGAATATCGTATTTTAGCATCTTTGGTACCGGTTAGTATTTCTACAGAAGTTTCCCCTTCAAAATCACCGCCGTTCGGGCTTATTTCGGGCGTCAAAACCTGGGGCAGCGCATGCATAAAAATTTCTTCAGGAGTTTTCCCATCTTTAACTGAAACCGGTGAAAATCTCAAACTGTAATTGATATTTCCGGATTCGATCCTGTACATCCGATGAGCTGTCAGAGTCGACCAGCTGTCATCCCCCCCTACTCCCATCTGTTTATAATCCAGCAGCAGGGTTATATCACCGGAAGGTTCAAGCTGATATGTATGGGTCGCATCGGTAAGCTGTTCCGGGGTAAAGAAAAGCGCACTGCCGCAGAATTCCGGCATACCGAATGCTGCAAATCCCGCTCCATCCATGTCTGTCAGAGCCGCCCATCTCAAGTCCATTATATTCCCGTTATCCTGCGGGAAAACATAAGGTACGTACTGTTCTTCCACAGTGCCGCAAAAAATACCAACAGGCGCACCTGTTTTACGGTCGGACTGAGTTTCGTGGGGTCCCCTGCCGAACCATTTCATATTATTATAATCACCGGGGATGGCCAGCCGGAGTCCCACACGCGGCAGTGAAGGAAGACTCCCGAACGGTTGAACATCATTATTAAGGATCATATCTCCTGTTCCGAACACGGTATATTCGGCTGTGTAATTAAATCCCACATCCTTACCGGGTGCTTTTACTTCAAATTCAGCCGCGACTTTTATAACTTTATTTGAGACCTTCTCAACATTAAAACTTTTCAAATTCTGCTCCAGATTATCCAGTCCTGCATCTTTCCACATCTGCGCATTATTGGGACGCCCGCCGAGGTCATTATCAACAGGTGCACGCCAAACATTAAATTCTGGTCCCTTCCTGAACAAATCCCTGCCTTTATACTTATATGTACCCAGAAGCCCGCTCTCTTTATCGAATTCAACACAAAAATCTTTACCGGTAATTTTAACCGTGGCACCGGTTTCATCAAGTTGCAGGTCAGCCATATCCGATGTTTTTAAAACCTCTTTTTCCGGAACGTTAAAAGGCACTGGGAACTGGTCCCATGCAATTTCATGCCCTTTTTCCGCCCAAGGTGCCCGTTCTATCAGGTGAAAACTGACTTTGAGCAAGTATTCAGATCCTGGTGAAAGTACGGGTTTCTTTAAAGGCATTTTAATTACCGAACTGTTTTGAGGAGACAGGTCCAAAGGTTCAGATTTTCCTGATTGAATGACCATTCCGTTTTCGGATAATTCCCATTTTATTTGAAACTCATTCAGGTTAGTGAAGAAAAATTTATTCCTTATCTTGACAAGTCCATTTAAAACATCTTCAAGCTCAACAGAAATATTCTGATATACTTTCTTGACTTCGAGAAGTTTCGGCGTAACGGAATGATCCGGATATACCAGCCCGTTGCAGCAGAAATTTCCGTCATTTTCCTTGTCGCCAAAATCACCGCCGTACCCGTAGTATTCTACTCCGTCCTCTGTTTTTTTGAGAATCCCCTGGTCAACCCAGTCCCATATACATCCGCCCTGAAGAAGCGGGTATTTCTCGATCACGTCCCAGTACTCTTTCAGGTTGCCCACGCTGTTTCCCATGGCATGAGCATACTCACATAGTATCAACGGACGGTCATTATCGCCTTTGGCATAGTTCTCGATAAAACTTACCCTTGCATACATCGGGCAGTAAATATCCGTATGCGGTCTTCTCAATGCGCGCTCATAATGGACGGGTCTGGACGGGTCACGAAAATGTATCCAGTCGCTGTTTGCCTCAAAATTCACACCGTCACCGGCTTCGTTTCCCATCGACCAGATAATAACCGAAGCATGGTTTTTGTCACGCTCGACCATTCTTACTGTCCTGTCAAGATGGGCTTTCCCCCATTCGGGCTTGTTGCCAAGCGTCCTTTCCGGGTTGTATCCGATACCGTGCGACTCGATATTTGCCTCATCGATAAGATATATCCCGTACTCATCACACAGATCATACCACAAAGGATCATCAGGATAATGACAGGTACGGACGGTATTTATGTTAAACTGTTTCAACAGTTTAATATCATTCAGCATTGATCCGGGAGAAATATAATGCCCGGAAACGGGATCATGTTCATGCCTGTTAACGCCTTTCAGCAGGACCGCCTGACCGTTGACAAGAAGCTGTCCTCCCTTCATTTCGACTTCACGGAAACCAATCCTGCATGGGATATGTTCTACAACTTTCCCTTCGGAATTTTTCAATGTAAAAAGCAGCCTGTAAATGTTGGGCTGCTCTGCTGTCCATTTAAGCGGATTTTTTACTTCAGCCTTCATAGGAATAATACTTTCGCCGTTTCCAAAAAGGTATGCCGTATTATAATTTATGTCAACCGGGATTTCTCTATTCTCGCCGTCAAACAGGGAAACTTCCAGAGAATACGGTTTTTCAGGTGTTTCGGAATAATTTTTTACGTGTGCAGTTATTTTCAACTCTGCATCACGGTAATTCTCGTCAAGACCGGTTGTAACGAAAAAATCCCTGAGATGGATATTCGGAGTGGAGAAAAGGTAAACGTTCCGGTAGATCCCGCTCAGCCGCCAGAAGTCCTGGCACTCCAGATAAGAACCGTCCGACCAGCGGTATACTTTTACCGCCAGTACATTTTTTCCGGGCTTTAAATATCGGGTAATATTGAATTCAGCCGGTGTTCGGCTGCCCTGGCTGTATCCGACCTTTTCGCCGTTCACCCAGAGATAAAATGCAGACTCAACACCGTCAAAGTGAATAAAAACCTGGCGCCCCTTCCAGTTTAAAGGGATCTCAAACTCCGTCCTGTAAGACCCGACCGGGTTATAATCATGCGGGATATTCGGCGGATCGGGTTTGAACGGGTACGGCTGGTTAAGGTATATAGGAATACCGTATCCGTGCATCTGCCAGTTTGAAGGTACGGGTAAATTATCCCAACCCGACACATCGAAATTTACCTCATAAAAATCCTCCGGGGCATCGGCAGGTTTATTCACCCAATTGAATTTCCAGGTCCCGTTCAGTGATCTGTAATACGGCGAGAGTCTTTTGTCATATTTCAGTGCGGTTTCCGGATTATCATACACCATCATTGTTGCATGACCGGGCTCCTTGTTCTGCCCTATCATCTCCGGATTCTCCCAGTCATTTACCTGTCCGGTGACGCTTACGGTTAAACCCATAATTAAAGCTAATACTATTAATATTTTCCCTAACATAAATCCCTCCAAAGAGAAATCAAAAGTAAAAATTAAGGAATAATTGAATCAATTCAAAGGTTAAAAGAAGAAAATATTTTAACACGGAGGCACTGAGAAAGAGAGTTTCACGGAGAGGAAATATTACAATAAAATCTTTTCTAGGTGCAGGTGTGTGATTACTGATTTTTTTTACAGCCTGAGTCAGAGCTGTCATTGCGAGGAATGAAATGACGAAGCAATCTGCTGCCACGAAGTTCATAGTTCTGTCTTCCTGCTGTATCCCGCGTGTGTCATTCCCGTGAAAACGGGAATCTCTTCGATTCTTTCAAAACATGTATATTGCGGTGAGATTGCTTCGTTGCTTCGCGCCTCGCAATGACATCTCCGTATGAAACACTTCAAAAGTAAAAATTAAGGAATAATTGAATTAATTCAAAGGTTAAAAGAAGAAAATATTTTAACACGGAGGCACTGAGATACAGAGTTCCACAGAGAGGGAGCAATATTATTAAATCTTTTCTTTGAAGGTGTCTGTTTCCCGCCTCTTTCTTTAAAACAACCTGAGTCAGAACTGTCATTGCGAGGCGCGAAGCAACAGCCTGTCCCGATTATTCGGGAAAGCAATCTACTTCCACAAAGTACATTATTCTGTTTTCCTGCTGTATCCCGCGTGTGTCATTCCCGTGAAAACGGGAATCTCATCGATTCTAACAAAACATGTATATTGCGGTGAGATTGCTTCGTCATTTCATTCCTCGCAATGACATCTCCGTACGGTCATTCAAAAGTAAAAATTAAGGAATAATTGAATTAATTCAAAGGTTAAAAGAAGAAAATATTTTAACACAGAGGCACTGAGATACAGAGTTTCACGGAGAGGAAACAACTGAAAAAACACTCTGTGTCCCTCTGTGTTCTCTGTAACTCTGTGTTGAAAATTTCTCCTATGTTTCCAGATCCAAAATCATCTGGGCGATTTCGGGGTGTTTGGTCCTGCGGGCAATGAGGAGGGCGTCGTTTTCTTTTATGTCCTTTATTTTGTGGTCAGCGCCGGAATCAAGCAGTAATTTCGCTATTTCATTAAATCCCTTGGCGGCGGCTATCATAAGTGCAGTCCATTCATTCTCACCCTGATGGTTCACGTCAACTCCCGCTTCGATCAACGCTTTTACTGCGTCCAAATGCCCGGCATTTGCAGCAACCATCAAAGCATTATTTTTCTTGGCATCGAGGTACCGCATATCGGCACCGTTTTCTATAAGAATTTTTATTATTTCGGGATCACCTTTGAATGCTGCTCTCATCAGGACGGTCCAGCCTTTAAAATCACGCTCATGTTTTTCCACTCCCGCTTTCAGGAGTTTTTCAATTATATCCTTATCACCGGCATTTACTGCGATCATCAGAACAGAGTACCTGTTGTTCTCCTTTGCATTCAGGTCGGCTTTGGCATTTATAAGCATTTCAACAACATCTTTATGTTTACCATTAGCAGCTATCATTAGCGCCGTGTAACCTGATCCGTCCGCTGCATTCACATCCGCCCCGTTTTCCAGCAGCGTCTTAACAATTTCGTTATACCCCCTGTCGGCGGCGATAATAAGCCCTGTTCCTCCGTGTTTTCCTCTCTCGTTGACGTCTATCCCGTGATGTATCGCACTTAGCACTTTTTCATTCTTACCCGACTTTACCGCATTCAGCATATGGTATTTTTTGAATAACATGTTTTTTCTCCGGTAATTTTAATATTTTGTTCAACACAAATCGATGTCATCCTGTCCAGAACACTGGGATTCAGAACTACACAAGATACCATCGTCATTCTGAACGTATCCCGCTTAGCGGGAGAAGTGAAGAATCTCATGGATTATTAACTCAATACTTCTCATTATTTCTAAAAAATGAGATTCTTCGCTGCGCTCAGAATGACGCACATTGTCTGTCATTGCGAGGCATGTCCTGAATCCGCTTTGCGGATGAAGAAATTAACAGCCTGTCCCGGTTTACCGGGAAAGCAATCTCTCGGAGGTTAGCATATAATGGTAGGAGATTGCTTCGTCGCTCCTCCCTAAAGGGAGAGCACTCCTCGCAATGACACATTATAGTCATCCTTTACACCTTATCCCCTCATTCTTAAAAAATGAACGTATAATTTCCCTTTTATCGCCCTGAATCTCAATAATTCCGAATTCACCGTCCGGTTTATATGTGCCGCCTGAACCGCATTTCACTTTGATCTTTTTTGCAAGATCTTTCAAATAATTCTCCGATTTAGGCAGCCTGTCAATTACAGTTACTGTTTTCCCTTTCCGTCCTGATTTTTCAACTCTCAACACCGCCGTAAAATCGGTCTTTGATACATCAGCATCCGGTCTGCAGACACATTCGGCAGGCAGTTCACCGCATTTTTCACATTTAATGTTCTTATCAGTATCGGTCGAATAAACTCTTTTTGTGTTTTGCATCTAATTTTCAAGTTTTTAACAAGGGGTCATGACCCCTTGTTCATTTTAAATTTTCCTAATCGGACAGAACACTGTTCTGTCCCTACAGATTTTCCTTTCTGTCGTTTCATTAAATCCGAATAATACGGGAC
>JBHPGK010000130.1:0-10084 GCA_042570605.1 Candidatus Zhuqueibacterota bacterium | reverse complement strand
ATCCTCTTGATACTGTTAAGCTGAGGTATGAGCTCATCAAAACAATCGATGATTACAACCTGAGATCAGGGTCAGGGGAAAATATCCCCGATAAGTTCACTGTTTCGGTTAATCCCAAAGTCTACCGTGAAAAGGAGAAAGAACTTGATAATCTGGTGGTTCTAATGAGAAAAGAGGTTACAAAATATTACATTGACAATGAACTGAAACCTAAAAGTGCAAGAATTGAAATTGAAATAAAAGAAGATTTTACACTGAGTCAGAATAAGGTTATGGTAATTCCTTCAGTAACGGATGAGAATTTTATTCAGACGGTTCTGAAAGAAAATAACTGTGTTTTTGAAGCGACATATGGCCTTGAAGGTACCGGAGAATGGTATCTTGAAGCTGGGAAAACTTATGTTTTCGGCAGGGATGAGAACTGTGACTGTGTTGTCCGGAAGAAAAATATTTCGCGCCGGCATTTCCGTGCAATTATCGATGAGAATGGTTCTGTTTCTGTTGAAGACCTCGGCAGTTCCAACGGAACGTTTATCAACGAAAATCCCAGGAACATATCCGGGAAAGTGCTCCTTAAAGACGGTGACATTGTTCAGCTTGGGAAAAATGATCCCGTACTTATTAAAATCAGAAAAGAATAATTTATGAAAATCCTTTCTTTCCTTATACATATCCTGATCTACATTATAATATTTTTCGTTTTATACCGGCTTATTAAATCATCTGCAAGGATATATTTTAAAAAGCAGAGAATATTGAACCTGATATATTCCGGTTTATTCTTATTATTTGTGTTTTTGACCGTATACATGATCTATACTGAAGTAATGGTTAGCGGACAGGATTTTAAAACTTTAAAAGCGGTTGAGGATAAACGGCTGTGGATCAAGGAAAAAATCATAAACAGGGGAAGGATACTTGACCGTAACAACAGGGTGATCGCAGGTAACGAAAAGGACGGATTATACAGCAGCAGGTACTATTTAGACAGGGAATCATTTGTTCACCTTGTGGGATTTTCATCAGAGAAAAGAAAACTGCGTACGGGCCTGGAACAGACTTATAATAACTGGCTTAACGGCGAACCGGAAGGATTTAATTTCCTGTGGAACTGGAACCTTTTTAAAAACATGTTTTTCAACCTGAAAGCGGAAGGGAACGATCTTAAACTGACAATAGATGCAGATCTCCAGTCCTATCTTTACGACCAGTTTAACCTGAAACCCGGTTCTGCGGTCGGAATAAATCCACGTACAGGGGAAATCCTGTTCATTGTTTCGAGCCCCGGTTACAGCGAGGACCTTTTCTCTAATAAATATGATTATCTGATGGAGAATAACTGTTTTCTGTTCCGCCCGGTACGAGGCAGGTTTGAGCCCGGTTCAACTTTTAAAGTTATTGTAACTGCCGCTGCGATTGAAAATGACTTTGAAGATTTTACCATAACCGATACGAAGAAAGGTTTTACCCCCCCCGGTTCGAACAGACCGATTTTCAATCACAACCATGAAGTTTTCGGACTTACCGGTTTAAAAAGAGCTTTAAAAAAGTCTTCAAATGTATATTTTGCCCAGCTTGGTTTGCAGCTTGGTCCTGAAAAAGTATATGAATATGCCGAAAAGTTTTTCTTCAATGATGAATTAAAGATCAATTCCGGTAAAAATATTTTTAAGATAGATAGAGGCGTTTTTCCCAGTATAAAGGAACTGTCGCCGGTTAATCTTGCCTGGGCTTCGATCGGTCAGTCATCGATAATCACCACCCCTTTTAATATGGCTGTTACTGCTTCGATTATCGCTAATGAGGGAAAATACTGTACACCTTATATTGAAATGGGAAAAGGTAAAAAGGAAAAAAGGATAATCGAAAAAAAGACAGCAGAAAAAATAAAATGGATGATGTTTGAAGTTGTCGGCAATCCCGTAGACGGTTTGACAGGACCTCTAAACTGGGAAGACCGCGAAAATTATGGGACAGGGTACAATGCCCGGGTAAGAGGAGTTTTACTTGCCGGGAAAACCGGTACTGCTGAAAATCCTCACGGTGAGGCGCACTCGTGGTTCATAGGATTTGCACCTGCCGACGATCCCGTTATTGCATTTGCTGTTTTACTTGAACATGCCGGTACAGGGGGCGAAGGTGCTGCGAAGTTTACTAAAAATTTAATAGAGAAAGCAAAGGAACTGGGCTATTTTGAAAAAAACGAATAATATACTTGTATTCTCGATATTTCTTTATCTTCTCCTTGGACTGATAAAGGTCAGATTTACTGCAAATCAGCTCGGTTTTCTGGCAGATGACATATTCTTTATGATCTATGCTGCTTCCGGGCTCGTCTTTATATTGATTTTCTTTTTCCTGAAAATCCTGAAATACCGTGGCAGTTATATTATCTTTTTAGCGGCATTGTTCATTATTTTTACCGGGTTTATTGTTCAATACAGCATCGATTCAAGACAGATAACAACCAGGTCCCAAACTGAAATTAAAAATACGGGTGAAGAAAATCAGACGGGTATGCGGCTCAATTCCAAATATGAGAGCGGAGTATATAAGAAAGAATCGATAGTATACCTGGCAGGTTTTCTGGCTTTTCTTGTTATAATTACAGCGCTCTCAAAAAATGTCCTGATCCTGTACCACAGGTATTTACTGTTTGCCCTTTTTACACTGGTCGGATTTTTTGCTTTTGTAGTTTTCAGTAAAGCGGGTTCCTATGGCGGTAGATTTTTTCAGAATATGACACCCTGGGAGATATTTAAGATCACTCTATCAATTGTGATCGCGGGATATTTATATGATTACGGTTCAGACCTTAATAAAACAAGATTTGGAATTCCGGTTCTGCCGGTACACAGTACAGGACCTCTTGTCTTGCTTTGGGTGACACCGCTGGTTTTCCTTGTTTTTATTCATGATTTCGGGCAGCTTTTGATATATTCCGTACTTGCGGTTATTATGATATTTTATGCTTCAAAGAGATTCGCCTACATATTTATCTCTTTGTTCATCCTGATTACATTCACAGTTGGAATTCTGAATTTCTCGAATTATTTGCCCGGGGACCTGAAATATATAAACAAAAGGTTTGATACATGGGCTCATTTCTGGGACAAGTTCCCCGCAGAGGAGGAAATAGACAGTCTGGCTTTTGAGGAAAAACCTGAGTATACGGAATGGAGAAGGGACGGGTGGCAGGTGCTCAATTCTTATTTTGCAATCAGTGAAGGCGGAGTTCTCGGAAAAGGATTCGGTCTCGGTAATCCCAATGTGATACCCCTTGTGAAAAATGATTTTATTTTCGCTGCGATCCTTGAAGAAATGGGATTTTTTGGAGGTTTTCTTATAATTCTGTTCTTCATGATAATTTTGTACGAGGGGATCAAGATCACGTTTTTCTCACAGCATCAGTTTTTAAAATATCTCTCACTGAGTTTAACCCTGATATTTATTATTCAGGTATTTATACATATCGGCGGAGTAGTAAAATTTATTCCTCTTACCGGTGTAACCCTTCCTCTTATGAGTAAAGGCGGATTTTCTTTTATAACCTCCCTCTCAATAATTGCACTTCTGATGGCAATTTCACACTTTAATTATCTGAAAAGCAGAGATTAAATTGAGTTGAATTTAGATTTCTCGCATTCGCTCGAAATGACAGTTCCGGATTTTTATGTATTAATGAAGTGTTCAGATAAATCCTCCTTTTACAGGAGTGCCCCCGAAATTTAGCAATAAGTTTCCGTAACTAATTGATATATGAAAAGATAAAAAAAATTGTATGTGGAATTGTAATTCTTTCATTGTCCGCTTTGTTATGTCAGGGACAAAATATTTATAGCAAGAATTAACAAACACACTAAAAAGTCCCGTAAGGACGATATGTTCGATTAAATCAATATATTAAACATAAGATCAAAGCTTTATATCTCGTCCCTACGGGACTTTATTAATTAGGGATTATTACTTAAGCTATAAATATCTCGTCCCTACGGGACTTTAATTTATATGGATTGTAAGTGCCAATATCAAAGGGATGGCTAAGTCATTAATATGCTTTCAACATACGTATCTAACAGCTCAATTAAATGGCGTTTTTCTAATAAGTTAGTCGATATGTCAACTTATAACTATTATATATTTCAATAATTTATTCTTAGGGAAAATTTCGGGGGAACTCCTCATTATTTTAAGCATGAAGTTTCTTGCTTTTTTTGTAACATTTGTATAATTTAATCGTTAATATTATTTGTACGAATTAGTCGTTAAAATAAGAAATACTGATGAAAATGATTAATGTTTTAAAGTTTTTGTTTTTACTTGTAATCACCGTATCAGTTATGGGGATGAGTGGTTTAAATAAAAACCAGGTCAAGACAAATTTAAAAGATGAGGTAGTGAATAGTATAGGTATGAAACTTAAATTAATACCGGCCGGTTCATTTCTGATGGGAGGAGAAGAAGAGAATGAAAAGCCCCTGCATATGGTTAAAATAACAAAACCGTTTTATATGGGGATTTATGAAGTAACTCTGGGACAGTATGAAAAGGTGATGGATGCTGACCCTTCAGGCTTTAAGGGATCTAATATACCGGCTGGCAGCGTAACATGGAACGATGCAGTCGAATTTTGCCGAAAATTATCGATAGAAACCGGAGAAAAGTACCGTCTGCCCACTGAAGCAGAATGGGAGTATGCTGCACGAGGTGGTCTTAAAGGTAAAAAATATGTCTGGGGTGATCAGGAAATTCCGGTTGTGGGCGGTTTAAAACAGGCTAATGTACCTGATGAATCTACTCTTCCGGAGCTTAACAGGGATAAAATATTTCTGAAATATAATGATGGTTATACAGGGATTGCCCCGGTTGGAAGCTTTGCTCCTAACGGATTTGGTTTGTATGATATGGCAGGAAATGTATGGGAACGGTGCAGTGACTGGTATGATGATAATTACTATAATTATTCTCCCCAGGAAGACCCTAAGGGACCTTCCTCCGGGATAAAACGTGTTTTGCGCGGCGGCGGTTACTGGTTTCATCGTAGTAACCTGAGAGCAGCATACCGCTGCGGTACCCCGCTGGACAGAGCCGGAGATAATGATGGTTTTCGCGTTGTAATGGAAATAAAATAGGATTTATTTTTTCAGGCACGATCTTTTGGTGTCTGTATTATGTCAGGCGTATCATTTTTTAAGAATAGACAGGAAAATCCTGGTTTTTTCTCTATTACTGTAACTTTCTTAAAATATTTTCGTCTATCTATTTAGTGATTTCACTTGTATAAATAGAGGACTCCCGCATTTTGTTTAAATATATTATCGCGATAAATCTGAAGGTCGTTTTTTTTCTTCTTACCTTAATTTCTTCGAATTCCTTTGCTCAGAAAAAACCGGATATATTAAAATCATTAAATGATTTACCTGTTGCTTTTACTCAGAACAAAGGGCAGTACGGTGAAAATGTTGAATTTCTTGCAAGAGGAAAAGGATCTCATTTATTTTTCACAAAAGACAGAACAGCTTTTCTATTAAAAAAAAACAATAAGAATAACAAAAAAGGCAGGAAATCTATAAGCGGGTTATTAAAGAGAGATGAAACTGCCAGCGCGGACGATTTTTTCGCATTTCATGTCAACTTTATCGGTTCGAATCCCGGTGCTGAGATAACCGGAGAGGAGAGGCTTTCCTGGAACAGCAACTATTTTTTAGGTAACGATCCCTCTCAGTGGAGAACGGATGTTCCGAATTATTCGAAGATCCGGTTAAAAAATCTATACAAAGGAATAGACCTTGTTTATCACGGCAGTTCAGGCAGTCTGAAATATGATTTGATCGTTTATCCCGGTTCGGATGTTTCGCAGATTGCATTAAGTTATGATATTGGTGAGTCCGGTTTGGGAAACGTACTTAAGACTAACGCTGATAATGACCTTATCATTAAAACCCCGTTTGATGACATTATTGAAAAAAGACCTTACTGTTACCAGAGGGTTAACGGCAGAACGATCGAAGTTTCAGCAAAATTTAAAATTATAAATAAAGAGGAGAACATTTTTTCATTTGACGTTGAGGATTACGATAAAAATCACCTTCTTGTCATCGATCCTGAAATTGTATATTCCTCATTTATAGGGAGCAGTGTTTTTGATTTTGCAAGGGACATTACGGTTGATGTAGAAGGGAACGTATATATTACGGGGGTTGCCGACGGCTCGGATTTTCCTACAACACCCGGTGCATTCGACAGGACTTTTTATTCTGTAAAAGGTACCTCTATGGTGTGCAAACTGGATTCTACAGGCAGCAGTCTGGTCTATTCCACCTACCTTGGCGGCGATGTTGAGGAATCCGGTGCAGGTATTGCAGTTGACAGGCACGGCAGAGTTTATATAGCAGGGCATACGGAATCGGAAAATTTTCCTGTAGTTGAAGGAGCGTATGACGAGACATTTAACGGTGCGCTCGATGTTTTCGTTTGTAGATTGAACTCCTCCGGCAACGGATTACTTTATTCTACCTATGTTGGCGGCATATTTTCAGAGAAAGCAAAAGCTATTGCACTCGATGCGGATGGGAACGTTTATGTGACGGGAGTTACAGACGGATTGGATTTTCCCACAACTGCAGGTGCTTATGACAGAAGCATATTTGGAACAGGCAATGAAGTGTTTGCTTTTAAACTCAATCAGAACGGAAGTTCACTGGTCTATTCTACTTATATTGGTGGTTACGGTGTGGAAGAAGGGAACAGCATAGCAGTCGATCCCGAAGGTAATGCATATGTGACGGGAGCTACGACATCTGAGGATTTCCCCACAACTGAAGGAGCTTTCGACCAAAACCACAACGGTTCTGCAGATATATTTGTCAGTAAGCTTAACCGGGCGGGCTCCGGGCTTATATATTCAACATATCTTGGCGGGAGCGATAGTGAAGGTGCACAGAGCATAGCTGTTGATCCGGATGAAAATATTTACATTTTGGGCTACTCCAAATCGTCTGACTTCCCGACAACTTTAAATGTTTACGATGTCAGTATCAATGCAGGTTATGATATTATTCTCAGCAAGATAAATTCTTCAGGAAATTTGCTGTGTTATTCAACCTTTATTGGTGGAGACGGTGAGGATATTGGATACGGATTGGCAGTAGATACGCTGGGTAATGCTTATGTTACCGGTTATACTAATTCTCCAAATTTTCCTGCAACTACCGATGCCTTTCAAACAGGCAAAGGTAACGGTCTTGATGCATTCATCTCGGTCCTGGACTCAGCAGGTGCAGATATTTCATACTCATCTTTTCTGGGAGGGGATGACCTCGATATCGGATTTGCTGTAACAGGGGATATTCACGGGACAGTATATATTGCAGGGCGGGCGATGTCCAGTAACTTTTATACTTCACCTGATGCTTTTTCAAGGACTTTTGCAGGCGGAGAGGGAGATGTGTTTGTTACGGCATTTAAATTCGGTGTGCCTTTTTACGGACCCCCCGAAAAAGATACTGATGATCAGAATACCTCAGGAGAGGAAAAAACATTTATACTTTATCAGAATTATCCCAATCCGTTCAATTATGAAACAAAAATTGATTTTGAATTGTCTGATCCGGATCATGTAAAACTGCAGATTTATGATATTACAGGGCAATTGATCAGGACTCTTACTTCAGGTGATTTCTCTGAGGGAATTCACACTGCTGTTTGGGACGGAACCAATGACATTGGTATTGAAGTCAGCAGCGGAATTTATCTGTATAAAGCCACTACCTCCAACCGGCAGCAGGTCAAAAAACTCGTTTATTTGAAGTAGATAGTTATTCCCAGACCAACAAGAACGGGGTGACACTTATTGTCAGCGTCATTCTGAACGAAACGTAGTGAAGTGAAGAATATCATGGCAAACGGTCTCCGAACAGTGAGATTGCCACAGTCGCTGCGCTCCTTCGCAATGACAGCAGGGGGCAATTAATAATTAATAATTAATAATTAATAATTAATAATGAAAAATGAAGAATGATGAATTGAAAGTGAAAAAACTCTGAGTCTCCGCGCCTCAGCGGTTAACTCTTTTTTTTCCAGATATTTTTCAGATCATCAATTCCTTTTTCCTGGTCTTCAGGAGCCAGATGAAGAACGGTCCGCCTGTTAATGCCGTTATAATGCCTACGGGGATTTCAGTCGGGGCGATTATTGTCCGGGCAAATGTATCACAGACTATCAGGAAAAATGCACCAAGGAAGAATGTTGCAGGGAACATGATCCTGTGGTCTGCAGACAATCTCAGCCTGACCATATGCGGGATTATGAGCCCGATAAATCCAATGGGACCGCTGAATGCAACCAGTGAACCGGTTATAAGTGAAGCTCCCAGAAATGCAATCTTTTTAGTTCTTGATGTGTTTACACCCTTACTTAACGCAAATTCCTCTCCTATTCCAAGCAGGTTCAGGTCTCTAAGAATGATAATGAGCAGGATCAGCCCTACAGTGAAAAACGGCATTATTTTTATTATTGTTTCGTATCCGAAGATATCCAGTCCACCCATCATCCAGCGAACGATCTGAAATGTCTGTGTGAAATCAGAAAGGTACTGCACGAACATAATTGTTGATGAAAAAATAAAGTTGAGTGTTATACCCGCAAGGAGCAGGGTAGTTGTCGGAAGGTGCCCTTTTGTTTTAGCGATTTGATATACTACGAAAACTGCCAGTATCGAACCTGAAAAGGAGAACAGGGGAAGAACTGAAATTCCGAAAATCGAAAAAACGATGCCGGTTTTTATAGCAAGAACTGCTCCGAAAGCCCCTCCGCTTGCAACCCCAAGGGTAAAAGGTGTGGCGAGCGAATTCCTCAGCAGGGTCTGAAAGATCAAGCCTGCAACTGCAAGACCGCCGCCTACAAATAGCGCAAATATTACACGGGGCAGTCTCGTTTGAAAAAAGATAATGGCATCAGGGTTGTTCTGAATATCTATGCTGCCGAAAACCTTACTTAATGATATACTCACTGCACCGAACAGGGGAGCTGTTATTACAGAAATAAGCATTAGTGCAAAGAGAATAAAAACTGCAATTGTATCGGTTTTTCTTGATACTATTCTATTTTTCATAATCGGGTGATATTAAAATTTTACCATTCTTTTGTTCTATCAGAAATTCTGTTTCAAAAACACGTGAAAGTATGCCGTTGGTCAGCAGACCGCTTTTTTCCCCGGAATACTCAATTTTACCTTTATTGACTATAATTATGTTTTCAAAACTGTTGAATGTCAGGTTTAAATTATGTGATACGAAAATTATTGTTTTATCTGATAATTTTCTTAATATGCTTAAAAATATTTTCCGGTATTTCGGGTCCATGTTTGATGTCGGTTCATCCAAAAGAAGTATCTCCGGTTCCTGTGCGAGTGCAGAAGCAAGCACCACCCTCTGCTTTTCCCCGCTTGAAAGCTGGTCATAGTACCTGTCCTTCAGATTCCATATCTCAGCGCTGTTCATCGCTTCTTCAACTTTCTGAATATCCTCTTTTGATTCAGTTTCAAACGGTGAAATATATGGAGTCCTTCCCATAAGAACGATCTCGCCGACCGTATAGGGGAAATTTATTGAAGTCTCCTGCGGTACGTACGTCAATATTTTAGCAAGTTCCTTTCTGTGGTAACTGTTGATCTTTTCACCCTTGATAAATATCTCCCCTTTATCAGGCTTCAGTATCCCGCATAAGAGTTTTAAGAGAGTTGTTTTCCCTGAACCGTTCGGACCTATGATCGCCGTGTAGTTTCCCCTCTCGATCTCCAGATCAAGAGAGTTTATTACAGGTCTATCCTGATACAAAAAGTCAATATTCTTGCATTCAATTATTTTATTGTTCATTTTGGAAAATTCATAAAAATGTTGTTCACAATCTTAATTGTATGTATAACAATAAGTTATGAGATTAATAACAATCAAATCTTTTAACACAGAGAGCACATAGATAAAAGAGTTTCACAGAGAAATGTCTTGTAAAAAATAAATTCATTCCCTCTGTGTAGCTCTGTAAACTCAGATACTCTGTGTTGAATATTTATGAATTAATCAGG
>JBHPGK010000129.1:0-10090 GCA_042570605.1 Candidatus Zhuqueibacterota bacterium | reverse complement strand
ATACTGAAACTCAAAGTAAGATTGGCAAATAAATTTTTTGTCTTGCTCTTCGAGATCTCATCATCCTCATATTTTGTCTTGCCGTCGGACATCGCAGCACCCGACCGGAGCGAAAGGGTAGGGTAATAATTGCTTTTTGCAAGCGCAATATCCTTTTCAAGCAGCTTCTGGCTGACATACTGGTTTTTAAGTGTTTTATTATCCTTGAGCATCTTATTAATAAGGTTTTCGATATTATAAACTTCCATCTGCGCATCAAATTTATCGGTCAGAACGAATTTTTTATCATCTGTTATTCCCATCAGGTAATTAAGGTCTCTCAGGGAATTTTTAAAGATGGCCTGCTGAAGCATGAAATCTGATTTATCTTCAAGCCATGCGTTTTTTGCCTGAAGAACTTCATATGTTACCGCAGTACCGATCTCTTTTTGAGTAAGTGCATGATCATAGCGGTCCTTAGAAAGGTCCATCAGTTCTTTCCTGACAGCAAGTTTCTCCTTTTCAAGAATTGCCGTATAATATGCTTTGATAATCGATTGAATAGTATTTTCTACAAGAACGGCAGTAAATCCTTTGGAAAGTTCTGAAAAGTAGTCCAGTCTCTGTTTCTTAATGTTTATTGCAAATCCGTCGAACAGAATCCAGTTCAGGGTTAATGACAATGAACCGGAAGTGGACGTATAATCTCTGTTAAGATTAAAATTTGACTGGTTATTTGAAGAAATATCGAAACCCATGGTCGGATATCTTCCGGCTGCTCCCCATGAATTATTTATTTCAGATATTTTCTCATCCAGTTTGACTATTTGTATATCATAATTATTTTCAAGAGCTCCATTTATCGCTTTTGACAGGCTTAATTCCTCCTGGGCATTTGCAGTGAAATTTATAAATAATATTAATAGAAATAAGGTTATTTTCTTCAGGATTTTCATCGTATTTGTCTCACTTTTTTGAGTCATATTATTTTATCAATTCTATTCTATTTATTCGACGTCTCCGTTCAAAGAGTATTTGGAATGTTTAATTGCCGGTTCCACGCTTTCAGGTGATGGTCTTTCCCTGGTTATTAACCATCTGATCCAGCGTTTTGCATCATTTAAAACCAGAATATAAACAGGAAAGAACAATAATATGAAAGTTGTCCCGACCAGAACACCATATGCCAGGGAGACAGCCATAGGTTTAATAAACTGGGATTGTCTGCTTGTTTCCATAATTATCGGATATAATCCTGCGACCGTAGTAATACTTGTCAGGAGAATAGGTCTGAACCTGGCTAACCCGGCATTATAAACAGCCTCTTTTACAGATTGTCCTTCGACTAAATTCGAGTTGTATTTTGATAGAAAAACAACAGCATCATTAATAATGACTCCGCTTAAGGCAGCCATCCCCCACATACTCAACATTGAGACAGGAATGTTTTCTATGCCGTGTCCCCAGGCGGCGCCAAGAAGTGCAAGCGGTATCATACATATTACTATAAGGGGCTGCGAAAATGATTTAAAATGTATCATTAATATCAATACCATTATTCCAAAAGCGACAGTGAAATAATGCTGCATTTCGTCAGATGCTTCACGTCCGAATCTTCTCTGACCACGAAAATCTATTTCTACACCCGGATACTGAGCTTGAAGTTCCGGAATTATTGTTCTCTGTATAAACTCCAGAATTGGAGGAACGGGCGCATATGGATCGCTCAGGTCTGCTTCAACCCTTACCTCTCTCTGGCTGTTGAACCTTAAAATATTGACCGGACCTCTCTCGATGCTGTAGTCCACAAGCTCTGTTAAAGGATACTGGCCTGAAGGAACTTTGATCTTCATAGTCTCTAATTGTCCGATGTTTGTTCTCTGATCCTTCGGATACCTGACGTATACTCTGATATCATCTTTTCCATGCTGAAGCCTCTGGGACTGACCTCCAAAAAATCCCTGCCTGACCTGGCTGCTGATTGAAGAGTGATCGAGTCCCAAAAAGTGTGCCTTTGGCTTAAGCTCAAGCCTTACTTCCCGTTTTCCAATAGCATTGGCTTCATTTATATTTATTAGTGCAGGTAAAGTTTTTAATTCTTCCATCAGGTAACTTTTTGCCTCCTCGAGTTCATCAAGGTTTTTACCTAAAAGACTTATAGAGACCGGGCTTCCCCATCTGCTCATTGCTCCAATTGAAAATTTTACGGCTTCCTCGACCCTGCCTATTTTTTGCCTGACTTTATTTGCTATTTCAAAACTTGATATCGGGGCATGTTCAAGACTTCTCAGTTCTACCGAAACACTTCCCGCATGTGAACCGCTTTCACCTCTACGGCCTGCGCTGCCGACTGTAACGACTGTATACTTGATAAAAGATTCTTGACCAGGATATACTTTCAAAAGTTCTTCATTTACCTCCCACACTGCAGTTTCAAATCTTTGAAGGTAATCGTGAGTCTTTTTTTCTCCTGAACCGGGAGTAAAGGCAATTTCAATACCGAAATCATCCGGGGGTATTGTCGGAAAAAAAGTCGTCTTTATAATATCCCCCCCGAAAAGACCAACCGAAACCATTATTAAGGATATGGGAGTTGCAAGAACAGCCCATTTCCAGCGTATAATTATCTTTAACAACCCTCCGTACAAATTAAAACGAAGGTATGCAATTGCTTTATTCAGATGTTTTCTGATGTTCATTTTTCTTTTGTTGTTATTTCTTCTTAGAACACGCGGATTTGCCAGATGAGCGGGTAGTACCGATACTGCTTCAAATAGAGAGAAGGCAAGGCTGAACACAACAACAAAACCCATCTCTTTAAGCATTTCCATTCTTCCTTTTAAGAAGAACAGTGGAGAAAAAGCCACTATAGTTGTGCTTATCGATGTTAAAACTGCAGGAAATACTTCCAGTGTCCCGTCCAAAGCAGCTCTTTTAGGGCTTTTCCCCATCTCAAAATGAGAAAATATATTTTCCCCGATAACTATTCCGTCATCTACAATAATTCCCACGATCAGGATCATTCCAAAAACTGACATCATGTTTATAGTAATTCCGTACATTACTCCAATTATAAACATAGCAAGAAAGGACGCCGGTATTCCCCATGCTACCCAGAATGACAGGCGGACGTTTAAAAAGATCCCTAAAAATACGACTACAAGAACCAGTCCTATCAAGCCGTTATTGTAAAGAATATTGAGCCGCTCGTAAAGCATGTCAAGAAAATCAAAGGACACCATCAATTGGATGTTTTCATGTTTTGAATTAAAATCTGCAATATAAGAATTGACATAATCCGATATTTCTTCAAGGTCTTCTTCAGATAGTTTGTTTACAGAAATTCGAATAGATCTGTTGCCGTTTATCCATGTACTTCTGGATACATCGGCAAACTTCATCTGAACGACTCCAACATCACGTATTCTGAGAAGACTCCCATCAGGATTTGCCCTTAAAACAATGTCGCTTATATCATTTGGATCAACGCTTCTTGCACGGGACCTTATTAATATCTCCTCTTCATCAGATTTTATCTGTCCACCGGAAAAGTCTCTATTACTCGAAGATATCTTTCTTGATATTTCATCGAAAGTAAGATTGTATCTCATAAGGTTCTCTTCGGGGACTTCTACAGATATTTCAACTGAAGGGTATCCGCCAACACTTACCTGTGAGATCACTCCTGATCTGAGAAAATCATCTTCTATTTCCTGTGCTATCTGTTTAAGTGTCATTAAATCCACATCTCCGCTTAGACCCAGGCGTATAGCCGGAGTGGTGCTTCTGCTTTTAGTGACTACGGGTTTTTCGGCTCCCATTGGAAAACCGCTTATGGCATCTACGGCACTTTTTACTTCTCTTAACGTTTCCTCAAGCTCATATTCACCGGTAGTCTCAATGTTAATTGATGAAGAATTTTCAGCGGAGGTAGAATTTACTTCTTTTATTCCTACTAATCCCCGTATAGCCTGCTCTATACGTGTTGTTAAACCTTCATCCATTTCCTTTGGAGATGCACCGGGGAAAGAAACCCTGATCCTGAGATTTACCGATCTTCGTTCAGGAAAAGCCGATTTTTTCATATTGAATAAACTGATTCCGCCAAATACAACTATTACTACAATAATTAAATTGGCATAAAAAGGATATTTTAAGAATGTCTCAACAATTTTTCTCATTTCGTTACCTTATGATTTTAACTGGTGAATTCTCCATAGCACCAACCAATGGTTCAATAACTAATTCAATGCCTTCTTCCAGACCGGAAAAAATAAGAGTTTTTTCATTGACTTTTTGAATGTCTATTGTTCTCTTAACAAGTTTTCCATCTATAACTATAAATACCTCATTATGGTTAAAAACTGCGTTTCTGGAGATTTCCATAACATTATTGATTTCGTTACCCATAAAGTACGCTTTCAGATATTGACCTGCAAATAACGGCTTTTCTGCTGAAGCTTTTACAGATATAAATACACTCATTGACTGCGTATTTGTATTAACAAAATCGGCTTTTCTTACTACCTTACCGGTCCATTTAATAGATCCGTCACCGGAAATGATCTCTACATTATCATTTATTTTTATCCAGATGACATCTTCCGGTTCGACCGGAACCTCGATCTCCAGCTGGTCTGTTCTTATTATTCTTGCAAGCTGTGCACCGGTGTTTGCAATAGCTCCGACTTGGTAAAGTACATCTGTAAAAGAGCCGTTAAAAGGGGCTTTTATTGTATGTTTTTCCAGAGTCACTTCATCGCTCCTTATCGAATAATAATCAGACAGTATATTCCGGGATGCGACGAAAATTTTCTCTTTATCGGAATTTATATCAGGTAAATCAGGCAGATTTTTGTTTATATCTATAGCATTGAAAAAATCCATCCATTTCTGATAATTGTCTGCAAAGTCAATTTTTAAATCCGGCAGTATCTGAGCAATTCTCTGCAAAAAGCTACTTTTCCTGGAACTGAGATCTAATTGTGCATTCTCATCAAAAATTTTTATAAGTATGTCACCTTTTTTGAACTGCTGTCCTATTTTGAACGGAACATCACCTTCAAGTATCTTGCCTCTCACTTCAGTACTGACAACGATCTCCTGCTTGGAAACGACACGGCCGTCCCTGATAACCGGGGATGTGACACTTCCGTACTGCACTTTTTGTATATGAACCGATCTTGCGGCAACCATCGGCGGTCTTTTGGGCGGGTCTTTTCTGAGGCTGAATAAATATGCCATCACCTGGTATGAAAAGACCAGCAGCACTATTATAGTTAGTGTAGTTATGATCCCATAACTATGTTTTTTCCAGATTTCTTTCATTATTATTTCTCCTTGATTCCAAAAATATTGTGAATCTCTACATGTAGTCTCAGTAAAATTACCTTATTTTATTAGACAATTTTTTTTGAAAATTCTTCCTGCTTTTCTATAAAACGTATTTTTTTAAAAATAGGTTCAAAAAAACATATAAAATTTATACAATTAAATGAGGTTTTTATTTAATTTATTTTTTTGACAGCTAAATATTTTTGGTGAGGTTTTTAAAAATGGATTCCTCCCGAGTACTTGGGGGGGAATGACACAACAGGAACAAAAAACAAGGGATTCTCTCATTCAGCGCCACCGCTTACAGCGGTACACGCAGGCTGGTGTGGCTCAACACACTCATAAAAGCGTTTGAAGCGCAGAACTGTCATTCCCGTGAAAATCCTCCAGAGGCGGACACGCGGGAATCTCCCCATTCAAAGATGGATCAATCTCAAACAGTAATTTGTTGATTTCCATGAGATTCCCGATCGGACAGACTGTGTGAAAACACCAAAAAACCAAGCACAAAGGTGTCATTGCGAAGGAGTCCCGAGGCAAAGGGACGACTGAAGCAATCTCATAATTTATTTAATAACAATACTTTAGCGGTGAGATTGCTTCGTTGCTTCGCGTCTCGCAATGACAGTTAAAGTTCTAAAATTATATTAAATCATGTGTTTTCACACAGTCTGTTCGCTGGAATGACACAACATGAGTATTAACAAGAAGATAGGAACCGTCATTCCAGCGAAGGCTGGAATCCATACATTTATATTTTTGACAATTAGATTATTCTTTTTCAAAATTGATTAATAATTAAAATAATCTGATATAAGTTATCTTAAAACAAGAATTTACGTGTTTTAATTATCTAAATTTACCAGACACAAATATCAACAAATACTGATTTTGTTTGATAATAAAAACAACTGCAGTCTCAAAAGTAAAAATCAGAGAACAGATTATGTTTACATCAACTCAAATTTATTTTTTGTGACAAAAACATATGGAAATATTAAACAGGCATAAATGGAAGAACATGGATTTCCCATTTCGATATTACCCTTGTAACACCCGGAAGATTAAAAATCACTGCTAATCACAAAGAACTTATTCAGATCTGTACGCGCTCTGAGAAGGATTTACTCCTTACCTTGTGGATTTTATCTTGAGTATATAAATATCATCCTTCGGGAGAAAGGTTTTAATCTCGATTAGTTCAAATCCGGATTCTTCTGCGGCTTTTTCAATTCTCTCCCGGAGATTCGGTCTGCTTGGATCAAAACGATCGGTGAATATCTTCACCTCCAAATCCACCTCGGAATCGATCGGATCGATAATAACAAGGGGTGCATTCGGTTTAAGACTTTTCTTCAGGTTCTTGAACAATGGTCCAGGTTTGTCCAAACCGTGGAATGCCCAGATCATAAATGCCATATCCAGAGATTTTTCCGGGAACTTAGGATCAATCTCTCCCCCAAGGATAGTCTCAACATTTTGGACATTATTTTGTTTACATCTGTCACGAATGGTAGAAAGCGCATTTTCATCTATATCGTTTGCATATACTTTGCCGTTCTTTCCAACTCCGCTTGCAAGATGAAAAGTGTAACGGCCGTTCCCGGCGCCTATCTCTCCAATCACCATTCCTTTTTTCACACCTATCGCAGGAAATACTTTCTCCGGTGGATGCAGTTTCTCTGTGACATGCTTTTCCCATTCTGCATGCTGCAGTGCCTGAAAATCTTCCGGAAGCTGATTCCTGCTAAAAATCCTGTTCGTAATTTTCCACCCGTCTTTAAATTTATACAGCGAGAGCAGATCGGTCAGTTCCAGTAATTTATTGTTATATATATCGACTCTTGCGACAGAAGCATTTCCGACTACATCCAGTACTGATATTTTTGCTGTCGTTCGGTTATTCCACTCCGGTCTGAATAATTTCTGATGCTCTAACATCTTTGTCCATTTCCTGAGCGGTAAAACAAAATATCCATGTTCATGCCGCCACTGAAAATTAAAACTTTCATGAAATCCTGTTTTTAGAGCTAAAGTGTCAATATTATTGTATGCAGCACCAACATAGTATTTGTTTATTAATTCTTCTATTGCTTTCTTTTCATTTTCTTCTGTCTGTGCAAAACAATTTATAGATACAAATAAAGCAATAAGAACTATTATGAGCATTTTCCCTGTTTTCATTTTTTCCTCCATTATTATATCCGACTCATATTAGAGTACGCTCTATTTTATCTAAAGAAGAAAACATTATTATGAAGTGCTCAGGAAACTTGTGAAATGCGAAAAGTGGAGTATCAGCGGGATAAAATTTCTTTGATCTCTTTGTGTTTTTTCCGGCTGACAGGTAAAATTTCTCCGTTGGTGAGCTCTAATGTGTATTTGCTCCCGCCCAAAGATGCAAAACTCTTTATTGATTGAATATTGACAATATATGATTTATGTGTCCGGATAAAATTTGTTGGAAGTACAGATTGGAGTCTGATGAGAGGTTTATCATGTATTTCAACTGAACCGTTTTTTAGTATTAATTCCGCATAATTCCCTGCCCCTCTTATATAGACTATTTTATTTACCTCTATTAAAAGCAGTTTTCCGGATTTTCTAACAGCAGCATATTTTGTTGGGTATAAATTTTTCTCTTCAACATTTTCAAGCCTTGAAACCGCCTTTTGAAGCCGTTCTTTTGTAAATGGTTTACCTATAAAATCCAATACTCCGTATTCAAATGCTTCTATTGCCCTGTCGGTATATGCAGAAATTATTATTGTATGAAAAGAACCTGAAACTGCCTGTTTCAGCAGTTCAAAGCCATCCCTGCCGCTTAAATTCAGATCAAGCAGCAGGAGGTCTACAGGGTACTTAAATATATAATCCATTGCATCATGTAATGAATCTTTTTTTATTATCTTTGTAAGTTTCTTTTTAAGAATTTCTTTTATCATCCTTTCAATACGTGAAGCGATAAGATGTTCATCTTCAACAATAACAACTATCATTTTATTATCTATTCCTTCTTATAAATTTCAATTTTTACTTCCCAGCCGTTTTTGACCTGACCGGAAGACAGTTTCCAGTAACCGGGAAAAGACTCTTCCAACCGCGCCTCGATATATTTCATCCCTGTACCTTTCTTTATCTCTTCGGGAATTTCTTCACTCTCACTGTCATTAAAGACAATAAAACGGGTACAGCCTGTACCGGTCTCTTTTGTAATGTTGAACTTTCCGTTTTGCCTGCCGAGGTAACCATGAGATGTTCCATTTTCAATCAATGTATGAAATATACCGGGAGGTATTTTTTCTGTGCCGTCAACGCCTTGTGTTGACAATTCAAATTTAGCACCCTTACGGTATTCCATTATCCGAAGATGGGCATTGCATAATTTAAGTTCATCTGAGATTAATATAAGTTTTTCACCGGAAACTTTCGAAAACAATTGAAATTCTTCCGCAAGAGACTGAATGAATTTTGAAGCTTTTTGCGGGTTTTGTTCAACTAATTCCTGTAATGAAGTAAGAGTATTCAAAATAAAATGCGGCTGTATATTCCGCTTTAAGAGTTCGATTTCAAGCCTGGCTGCCCTCAGTACAGCCTCTCTGTGTTTACGGTTCTGAACAGCGATTTCTTTAGAGGAAAGTATTGAGATGACGATAACAAAAAAAGATATCCCGAAAAAGTACCCGTTACCGATCACTCCGGCGATCCCAAGAAATAAAAATATGTTGATCCCTATTATTCCCAGCAGGATATAAAGGCTATCCTCTTTTTTCTTGAAAAGAGCATATAAAACAATAACAAAAGGCAATAGTGAAATTAAAATAAAATGAATTAATTCAGAAAGTCTGCTCTGCGGAAGGAAAAAACCGATGAGTGGTAATAGTAGTACAAAAACTGAAAAAACTTTCTGCGTTCTATGAAAAGAGAACCTGGTTATTAAATACGCGAATAAAGAAAAGCCGGATAAAATATACATAATAACACTTATGCTGCTGTAATCAAGCGCAAGGGCTGATTCAAAACTCTCTATCATCGTGAAAGGAAGCTGGTAGGCTCTGCGGGAATTTGTTAGACAGTAAAGACTGAAAAACAGGTAAGCGATATTTTTATTGAAACCAAAAAACAGGACAAGGTTGAATATTGCCGCTGCAAAGAGGATAGCCATAAAAAATATCATCAAATATTTCTGTTCAACCTCGCGCTCGATAAAAAGGTGATCATATCCGATTTCGATATGGCTGTGAACAGAGACATTCTCTATATTCCCATTATATACCTTTATAATCAGTCGGTGATTACCCTGTGTTGCATAATCGTATGGAACCCTGACAACCTGGTTGTCTGATTCGCCTGCGTTTTCATCATATTGACCAATAACTCCCTTTTTTCCGATAAGTTTTTCATCCCAGTATACTTCATTTGCCAATCCAATGTGTGAAAGGTTTAATGTCAATTCTTTTTCAAAATCAGGTGATTCTGCTATTTGTATTTCCGTAAAAAGCCAGTAAATCCCGGAAACAGGATTTATATTTTCGCCTATTTGAATTTCTTTCCATTCTTTGCTTTGTATATTCAGACTGTCTACTGTTATGTTATCTGTCCTGAGCATTTTTATCCTATCAAGCCTGATAGGAGTCTCCAGATCAGCATCAATTTTAGTAACTACCTCCTGTGAACAGGCAGAAGTAAAAACAAAGAAGAAGAAAACAAGAGATGATATTTGCCTAAAATTCATTCTATTCCACAACTGTCCGGTAAAACTAAAAAAGATCTATAC
>JBHPGK010000128.1:0-10203 GCA_042570605.1 Candidatus Zhuqueibacterota bacterium | reverse complement strand
ATATTAAATATGTTGAATACCTAACATATAATCCTCTAAATTCAAAAAATCCTTTAGTAAATTCAAGTTAAAAACAATATTTCCCAAACCGGACTTTTAATATTTTAAATATTTTCAGGTCCAGGTTGTTTAAATTTTTTTAAAATTGTGGAAACGATTTTTTCTACAGACTTTTTTACTTCGTAAGAAAGTTCTTCGCCGAGGGAAATTGACTTCGGCTGAATTCCTATGATAAAAAATTCTGTTTTAATAAAATTATGAATATATTTAATGAAAAGGCTAAGATCATAATTATGAGTTGAAAAACTGAAACCTTCAATACTGTCTGTTTCTATTTTTTTTATTTCCCCCGGGACCCCTTTAAAATCAACAACATCGAAAATTATAATATTATCCGGATCGAATTCAATAATTTCCTTTGAATAGTTTTCAGGTACCTGTCCGCAGTTAATTAACTTGATTCTTTCAGGAAGTTTCCCCTGCAGTTTTTCGATAATTTTTAATCCTGCAATGTCATCATTTCTTATTTCATTTCCAATACCGATAATGACTATTTTTCCTGCAATTTCCTCATCCAGCCATTCGCACATTCTAATACGGACCCCATTCCTCTGTATCGATTACATTTCGTTTACATTCGGGGCATAGAATTCTAACATTATCCATTCTGGTTACTTTTCTATCATCACGTTCAGCGGTCTTATCGATCAGTCCCAATTCTTCACCGCGAACCAGAATGAAGTTCATATTGGTGAAGGCTCTGGTCCCCAGCTTGTCAGCCAGCCATTTCAACTGGTCAATAGTCGCAAAATATTTCCCGCATAATTCACACCGGATCATTTCTTTTTCACATATGTCGATCATTTCACTCCTGTCGAATCCGGACAGTTCATATTCAGTTGTCAGCTTAATTCCTTCTTTTGTAGTACAATGATATTCACATTGTCCGCAAAATATGCATATATCATAATGTTGAGTTAATCTTCTTATCATTTTACCATCAACTTCGATCTCGTCCATGTCTATAGCCCTGGGGGGACATACTTCGTGACATGCACCGCAGCCGATGCATTCATCCTGATTGAACTTCGGTTTGCCTCTCAGAGTATCCGGAACAGGTGTAGGTTCCTTAGGAAAAGGATGAGTATACGGACCTTTAAAGAATGCCTCAACGGCTTCTTTTAATTCTCTTATCTTCGGTTTTCTCATTATATATTCTCTCCACGCTTTAAACGATCATACCTTCTTTATCTTCCTTATACTTATCGAACATGCTTCCCTTCCATAATTGTATCCCGGCTTTATGAGACGCACGTGAAATCGCATGTGCGGCAGTAGGAGAAGCACAAACAATAAATAAGATACAAAGCAGAGCTTTTATTGATATGCTGTTAAAACCCATATATATAAGAACCCCAAACAGAATCAGGCATGTCCCGAGTGTCACACATTTAGTTGAAGCCTGAAGCCTGTTATAAATATCGGGAAGCCTGACCAGACCAATGCAGCCGGCAATATCAAAAAACACCCCGACTGAAATTATGATTATCGCAATTATATTACTCATCGAAACTTTTCCTTTCTAAATATTTTGCCAAAGCAATCGTTCCTATAAAACTTAACAGAGCCCATGAGAGGGCAATGTTCATATATAAGTCTTTCCCTTTAATTATAGAAAACAGCGCACAAAATCCTACAATTAAAATTCCTAATATATCAATGGCTACCGTTCTGTCCGGAGAAGTTGGTCCTTTTGCAACTCTGTATAAGCATAAAAAACAACAGCCCATTAATAAGAAAACAAATGTTATCATTCAAAGATCCTCCATAAAAATCTCTCGAATTTTTCCACAATTATCTTTGTTTCTTCCATCTGGTCAACCGAAGTTATATTAATCCAGTGAATATATAAAATGTCATCTACCATGTCTATTGTTAAAGTGCCCGGGGTCAGTGTAATGGAATTAGCGAGAAAAGTCCGGGCTAAATTAGTTTTCAGTTTGGTTTTAACCTTTACAATTCCAGGTTTTATGGGTAAATCCGGGTGGAATACTCTATACGCCACGTCAAAATTAGCTTTTATTACATAAAATGTAAAGACAGGGATATACAGGATCAGCCAGAATAATCTAAGCGGATTAATTATTTTTACCAATTCTTCCGGCATCATCCCGCTGAACAGGAAAGATGCGATCGTCACAATAATCAAACCGGCAATTACTTCCTGAGTATCCAGCGACCAGGTTAATCCAAGCCAGATTAAAAATAAATACAGAAAAAAGAATATTCTTTTTGCCATAATTAGTTACTCCCCAATGCATAAGAAATATAATGAATATTATCAATTAAAACCCTGCTTGCATTTTCCAGAATTTCTTTCCCATAAAACGGGTAAAGTATCCCGGCACCTATACAAATAAGGGCTAAAACTGCAAGAGGTATATACATGAGAGCCGGTGTTTCTTTTATTTCTTTCAGATTGAACGGCAGACTGCCAAAAATTGCAAATTTTTGTACTTTAACATAATAGATCAATGTCAGGAAACTGACCAGTATAGTAATTATTGCTAATGTGTAATAGTCTGCCTGAACAAGTGCGATAATAATGATCAATTTACTCCAAAATCCATTAAATGGGGGTACACCGGATATAGACAGACAACCAATAGAACAGGCTGTACCGGTAACAGGCATCTTTTTAATCAAACCTCCAAGGTCTTTCATGTTTCTTGTTCCGGTGGAGTATTCTATAGAACCTGAACTCAGGAACAAAAGTGATTTAAAAGCAGCATGATTGATCAGGTGAAATAGAGCGCCAATAATTCCAAGAGAAGTTCCGATGCTGAGCCCTAAAATAACATATCCCATCTGGCTTATGCTGCTGTATCCCATTAATCTTTTAATATCCCATTGACCAATTGCCATGAGCGCTCCCACAACCATTGAGAGCAGTCCCATTCCCATCAGGGTATATTTAAATACCGGAGCCATCCCGATCACATTGTAAAAAATCCTTGCAATTGCATAGATACCCAAAGCTTTTATAAGCACACCTGAGAGCATAGCTGAAATGGGGGCAGGAGCAGAAGGGTGTGCATCCGGAAGCCAGGCATGGAACGGCACCATTGCAGCCTTTAAGCCAAATCCCATTAAAAATAAAGCACATGAAAATAGAACTGCTTTATTTAATCCATCTGTCTGAATAAACAGCGCTACGTCAGCCATATTCAATGAGCCGGCAGAAGCATATAAAATCCCAACACCTAAAAGTATCATTGATGAGGATACAGTCCCAAGGACAAGATATTTAAAAGATGCCTCCAGTTCTTCCTTTTCGCCTCCGAATCCAACAAGAGCATAAGAAGAAATTGACGCTATTTCCAGAAAAACAAAAAGGTTGAAAAAGTCACCGGATAAGACAACTCCATTCATCCCGGTGATCATTAACATAAGCAGTGCGAAAAACTTAGCCTTTCCGGTATATTTTTCTATATATTTAATAGAATAAAGTACCACCAGGAAGCTGATAATCGAAATAATCAACAGTAATAAAATAGATAAATTATCAACAACAAGGGAAATGCCTATTGGCGGATTCCAGTTGCCCATTGCGTAATGGAAAGGTTTATATCCTATCAGTGAAAATGACATTACAAGTAAGGATGCCGTCGCTAAAACAGCAAATATTTCCGGAAGCCTTTTATAGATTTTCCCTGAAAGTACCGAAAGGAATCCAAGACCTAACGGGATAGCAATAAACAGCGGAAGAAATTTTTCCATATATTAAACTCCCTGTTTTCAAAAGTAAAGAAAGATAATTATCCTCTTAAATTTCTTATTTCAGACATATCAAATGTCTTATACTGGTCATATAACCTCAATGCAATAGCCACCATTAAGGCAAGAACACCCAGTCCAATTACGATCGATGTCACAACAAGTGCCTGGGGTAAAGGATCAACACTATTACTGATAAATTCCATTTTATCCATATCTTTAAGTAAAATCGGGGCAACTCCATCTGCTTTATACCCTATCAATATGAGAAACAGGTTTATTGAATATTCCATTATCGCTATACCCAGAATCTTTTTTACCAGATGCTTTTTTGCAATGAGGCAATAAAGCCCGACTACAAAAACTATTGTACATAATATATATGCAATCATATTACCTTCTCTTCCTTTAATGATGTACTATCTTTAAATTCTTTTTCTTTTTTTATCTGGTCGCTGACTTTTAAAGTAAATCTGCCAAAAAGAGTTAATGCCAGAAATATTCCAAAAACTGTTGCAAACACCTTTATTCCGATCAAAATGTTACCAATAAGAATTGTACCTGAACTGAGGAGTTTGAAAGGTGTACCTTTATCCAGAAAATTAAAGAAAAATACAGCGTAATAAATTCCGATCAATGCCATAAACAGGAACAGGAAACCACCCATGCTGTCGAGGAAATGTAACACACTTGTCGGAATTTTTGACAGAGGGAGTTTTTTACTAAATGCCAGCGTCATCAGCACAAAACCACAGGCAAGAATCACACCTCCTGCGAATCCTCCCCCAGGAGTAAGATGACCATAAATTGTTATATAACAGCCAAATAAAAATATCGGCCCAATTAAAAATCTGGTCACCATTTTGACTATAGTACTCATTCCCATATTTATACTTCCTTTATCTTAAAATTATTCTTCCAGATCAGGTTCTTCCAAACCTTTCCTTGTTTTCTTTCTCAGAATTGTATACGCACCTAAAACCGATGCAAAAAGAACCGTTATCTCTCCAAGAGTGTCATAAGCTCTGAAATCAAGAATTATTGATGTTACATAATTTGCAGATCCCGTTCTTTCTAAACCGGATTTTAAATATTCACTCGAAACCTTCATAACAGGTTCACCAAATGCAGGCATCTCTTTATAAGCAAAATATGCGAAAACAAGAAATAAACCGAAAAATATTAATCCGATTATATTTGAAAAAGTTTCACCTCTCTTAGGTATTGCCACATTATCCATGGAGACCGTAGCTCGAATCAGTAATATAAGAAAGATGATCTCAACAATTATCTGAACAATTGCAATATCGGGAGCACCAAGAATCAGAAATATGATACTTAATCCATATCCGACCACTCCGACTGAAATAACAGCAGACAAAAGATTCTGTGTTTCTACCGCAAATATGGATCCTATGATTATAAAAACCAGCAAAGAATAAATAAGTATTAACATTTAATTCCTCCTAAAGCGACCCGGTTAACGCAACAATAAAAATATAATAAAACCTAAACCTATGATACACCATGACAGATAAACAGAAAGAACTCCAGTATGAATTTTTCTTAGCACCTCAATTAAAGAGTATCCTAATTTTCCAACCAGGTTATAAATATCATAAACACCCTGCTGACCATCCTGAAATGCAGTTTTTAAAATACCCATATCTGTAATGGTTTTATAAAAGTTTGTTCCGGGGAATCTGTGAATATCTCTATGAGGCGGTTCACCTCCAATAAAAGCAGGTCTTGTCGTTTTGGCTTTCATTTTACCTGCATAATAGAAAAGCACACCGAGAATAAGCCCTGAAATCAATAATATGGCTGCCAGCTGCGGATTCCAGTACCCGCTGCTGAAATTTAGAGGATCAAAAACATCCAAACCTGTCAGACCAAGATAAGGATTAATAAAATTATTTATAGGCAGTTGAGGGAATATGCCAAAAAGGATACATAATAATGCAAGAAAAACCATTGGCAGTTTCATTGTCATACCGATCTCTTTAATATTGAGAAAAGCTGAAGGTGTTAATCCAAAGAATACAGAGTGAAGCACTTTAATAAATGAAGCCAGTGTTAAAGCACTGCCGAAAACAGCAACAATTAAAAATACAGGTTGATTAATTTCTACAGTACTTTGATAAATCAGCCATTTTGAAGTAAATCCATTTAATGGAGGTATTCCTGATATTGAAAAAGCAGCTATAAACATCGCAAAAAATGTAACAGGCATTTTTCTCGCAAGTCCGCCGAGGGACGCAAGGTCTGTTGTTCCGGTTTGTTTTTCAATAGCAGCAGCCCCTAAAAACAATCCACCTTTATAAATGGCATTATTTAACATGTGGAATAGACCGCCGATAATTCCAATAGTTGTCCCGGTCCCAATTCCAAGCACCATGTAACCAACCTGACTAACTGCATGAAAAGAAAGTAATTTCTTCAGATCATGCTGCACAAGTGCCATCATTACAGCAAAAAGAATGGTTACGGCACCAACTATCATCATTATCAGTTTCAGTCCTGCATTTAAAGTAAAAATATCAAGAGATATCCTTGCAAGCAAATAGATCCCAAGCAGTTTATCAAGAGAAGCCGGAAGAAGAGCCATCACAGTTGTAGGTGCAGTTGTGGATATTGCCGGGACCCAGGAATGAAAAGGCATTGCTCCAGCCTTGGTTATTGCGGCAATAAACATTAATATAAAAAGAAATGTCGTCCATGATTCTCCAATAACAATATTCAACTCCGAGATATTAAGCGTCCCGTAAAAAATCCAGGTTAAAACCATGCTCAGGAATAAACATGCATCTGAAAATCCTAATATTATGAAACTTTTCCCTGCTGAAACGGCAGCTTCCCCTCTTTCTGAATTCGTTAACAGAAACAGCATCAGAGTAACAATTTCCCAGAAAATCAAAAGCAGGAACAGGTTGTTCGCCAGAACAGCTCCGGAAGCTCCTGCAATTGTAAAAAGCACAAAGGAACTATATGTGGTAGAAATATCCTTTCCTCTGAAATACCCAATCGAAAATAGTGATACAAGAAGACCAAAAAGATTAATAAATATCAAGGCAAATATGCCGAAACCAAAAACCCTGAAGTCAAGTGTAAAAGAGAGATTCTCAATCTTGAACCACAACCATGAATAAGTCCTTTCCGGGGCATTGTACAATAAAACAGAATAAACAAACGAAGCTACAGTTGCTAAAAATGCCAAAACGGCTTTAAAAGTATTAGCTTTTTTTGGAAAGAAAAATAATAAAAATCCTGCTGCAGCCGGTATTATTATTGGATATAAAAATAGTTCCATCTATTTATCCTTTATATTTTAATAATCAAATCTGACCTTTCACCAATTTTTTTTGCGACTTTTTTCGTTTTTTCCTGGCTTAATCTTACTAAATCGGTATATGTTAAAATGTTATCATCTTTTTTGTTTTTTACTCTAATCATTCTTTCCGTACAACTGTAACATGGATCAACTGCAGCAAGAGTAATTGTAACATCGGAGATCGATTCACCTATACATGATGCCTTAAATGAGGGAATATTGACATAACTGGGCGCTCTGATTTTATGTCTTACAGGCATATTTGAACCGTCTGAACGAACATAATGTATATCTTCTCCCCTGGGTGCCTCATATTTCCCTACACCTTCGCCAGGAGGTATATCACCAACATCCACAAACCAGGGCCCTCCCGGAATATCGTTGATCGCCTGTTTTATTATTTTAGCAGATTCGATCAATTCGAGAAGTCTTACAGCCGCTTTTGCAAATACGTCACCATCTTCCTGAAGTATTACCTTCCAATCGACTTTATCATAACAGCCATAGGGTTCATCCCTCCTAATATCGGTATCGACACCTGAAGCTCTTGCTGTGGGACCAACCACACAATATCTTCTGGCATCCTCTTTAGTAAGAATCCCGACACCTTTTAAACGGGCATGAATAACCGGATCATCCACTACTGCATGAAGGAGCATATCGGTTTTCTCAATAACCAGATCCATCACTTCAAGTGTTTCTTCAAAATACTCTTCAGGCAGATCTCTCCTTACCCCGCCTATTCTCAAAGCAGAAGTATTATTCCTGCCCCCGGTTAGTTTTTCAATTACATCCAGTACCGGTTCTCTGTACTTCCATGCCCACATGAACACAGTATTATAACCGATAAAATGACCTGCAAGACCAGCCCATAAAAGATGGCTGTGAACTCTTTCAAGCTCACCAATAATCGTCCTGATATACTGTCCTCTCGGTGGAATTTCTACATTAGCGAGATCTTCAACAGCGTGACAATAGCATACCGTATGAGTCACCGAGCAGATCCCGCAAATTCTCTCAACCACAAATGGTATTTGATCCCAGGTTTTATTTTGACATAAAATTTCGTGTCCTTTATGGACATAACCAATATTCACTTCTATATCAACAACAGTTTCCCCATCAACAGTTAAAAGGAAGTTTTCAGGTTCTTCCTGAAGAGGATGAAAAGGTCCTATCGGAATAACATTTTTCATTTATCTAAATACCTCCTTTTAAATTCATCAACATTAAAATCCCTTCTCAAGGGGTAAACATCTTCAGGGATCATTTCAGCCTTTACCAGCCTTTTGAGATTCGGGTGATTTATAAACTTAACACCGAGAAGATCATGTATTTCTCTTTCAATCCAGAGTGTACCCGGGAAAATATCGCCGAGAGTTTCTATTTCCGGAAACGGTTTACCGGCTACAACCTTTAAATTTGCTACAAGAGGCAAACCGTTGAAACTGAAATGATAAATGACCTCAATACCGTTCCTTGTATCAATTCCGGTGGCAATAGAAAATCTTGTTCCCTCAATATTTTTTACCATAAATTCAACAACTTTTCTCAGGTAAATCTTCTCAACCTTTATATATGCCCTCTTATAATTGGCAGCTGCTCCTTTTACGTGCGGGCTGAATTTTCCTTCAATAACATTTACAAATTCTTCAGCTTTCATTTTATTTCCTTAGATTATAAAGAATTTAATGCTTTGACAACACCTGCAATAATAGTCTCAGGTTTGGGGGGACAGCCCGGTATATAGACAATTATTGCGTCAGGATCAATTGCTTTTATGACCTTATCAGGAGGCCCAGCAACACTATAAGCATCCCTGAAAATACCCATGGAACATGCGCATACCCCGATACAGACAACCAGTGCCGGTTTAGGAACTTCCATATAAATATTTTCAAGCCTTTTCTTACAATGTGCAGCAACAGGTCCCGACACAAGAAGTGCATCCGCATGCCTTGGGCTACCCACCAATTTAATACCAAATCTTTCAACATCGAATCTCGGTGTTAAAACATCTAAAATTTCAATATCGCAATTATTGCACCCACTTGTTCCTACATGGTATACCCATGCACTCTTTTTTAAAGCCTTTGTAAAAATATTCATATTATAATCCTAAAAATGATAATATTAATGATAAAACAGCCAGTCCCATAATAGGACCCCAGAAAAACCTCATAGCATGGTCAATTCTAACCCTGGGATTGGTATTTTTAATTAGAATATAAACAACCAGTATCAGCACATATTTCAAAATAAAATATAGTATTCCCGAAACGTTAATTTCAATACCACCCCAGAAAACAGTGATCAAAAACACAGGCATTATAAACAATAATATTGCCTGTGTTAACTTAATTACGCCAAGAATTACCCCTGAATATTCAAGGATTGCACCTTCGGCAATTTCACATTCTGCTTCTGCCATATCAAAAGGAATAAACGCCTGCTTTGCATGAGATGCCAAAAGAGCAGTAATAAATGCGAGTACCCCGGACAAAGAATAAATAACCGCTCCGGTTTCAGCCTGACCGTTTACTATACCTGTCAGCGAAAATGTTCCGAACTTATATATAGCCACTGCGATGGCTGTAATAAAAGGCAGTTCATACGCTAAAACCAGTTTAATTTCCCTGGATGCCCCAAGGGCGGCCACAGGATTACTTGAGGATACACCACCCATAATAATTGCGATCGATGGTAATGTTAAAAAATACACTACAACAATTAAATCCCCGAGAAATCCCTGTTCAGGATAAAGATTTGCAAGCCAAAGCGTCATTGAAGCTATGATTGCGCCGATAAATCCCAGGAGAGGAAATACCAGGAATCCTGTTGATCTACTTTCATCAGGAACTATGACCTGTTTTCCCATTAATTTAAGAACATCCCAGAACGGTTGAAAAAACGGAGGCCCCTGTCTCCACTGGACTTTTGCGCTGACTTTCCTGTCCACCCAGGTCGAGACCAGGCCTATTACGGCAGTAAATAAAATCCCCGGGAATATTACCAGATAAAAAGCATATAATAGTATTTCTTTCATATTATTTTTTTTATCCTTGTTATATTAGACAAATTTAATTCTTATATCC
>JBHPGK010000127.1:0-10376 GCA_042570605.1 Candidatus Zhuqueibacterota bacterium | reverse complement strand
GCATTGAACTCCTCAGACAGATAAAAAAATCTAAAGACCTTAAAGATATAATTGTGGTATTGGTAACAGGTCAAGGCAATATTAAAGGAGCGATAGAGTCTATGCGGATTGGAGCTTACGATTATTTACTGAAACCTATTAATGTGAAGGAATTAGCATTAATAATCGAAAAAATTGATGAATACATTACACTGAAAAAGGAGCATATGCTGCTGACCAAAAATTTTAAGATGCAGCTGGATGAAGCAACAAAAGAAATTAAAAAGGAACACACCGATCTTAAAAAAGCTTTTATCAGGGAAATAGGATTAGATAAAATCGGAATTTTTTCAAATAAACTCAGCGAGGCATTCAATGCAGCTCAGAGACTTCACAATAATCCTGATATTCCTGTTCTGATTGAAGGAGAAACAGGAACCGGGAAGGAGGTTATAGCTCGTTTTATTCATTACGGAAAAGGTGATATTACAAAACCTTTTATCGGAGTAAATTGTGCGGCAATCTCCCCTACTCTTTTTGAAAGTGAATTATTTGGATATGAAGCTGGCGCATTTACCGGTGGAAATCCTAAGGGTCAAAAAGGCAAACTGGAAATGGCAGAAGAAGGCACATTATTTCTTGATGAAATTCTTGAACTGCCTATAAATTTTCAAGCAAAAATTTTGCGTGTACTTCAGGAACGTGAATATTACCGTATTGGAGGATTAAAAAAATATCCATTAAAATGCCGGATGATCTGCGCGACAAATAAAAATGTTAAAGATTGTCTTAAAGATAATTCATTTCGTGAAGACCTGTATTTTCGATTAAGTGTTGGTCATATTATAATACCACCTTTACGGGAACGGAAAGAAGAAATATTTCCGCTTGTGGAAATGTTTCTTCACCAGTTGAGAGAGCAAAATAAGACAAACTTTATTAAAGTAAGTAACAAAGCAAAAAAAATACTTGAAGAATATTCCTGGCCGGGAAATATACGAGAAATAAAAAATACAATTGAGCGTATATCATTACACTGGAATGATAATCTGATCAAACCTGAGCATTTGGAATTTATTTTATATGATTATCACCATTTTTCAAGAAATAGTAAAATATCAAATGTACTATCCATTAGTGATTTTAATTTGCCAGAAAACGGATTAGATTTGAACAAATTGAATCTTGAAATTGTCAGAAAAGCTCTCATTATGACAAAATGGAATCAATCAAAGACAATGAATTTCCTTGGTTTATCCCGGAGTGTAATTCGGACTTACATTAAAAATCTAAAAAAATTCGAATCAGAATAATGTTTAACTTTATCATTTTTTATATTTGATCATAACTGTCCGGTTAATTTTAATATTGAGATTCTTCGCTGCGCTCAGAATGACGATCGTGCGCAAATTGTGAGCGTCATTCTGATCCGTGGTAAACCGGGAGAAGTGAAGAATCTCATTATTTCCGCCCGAGGCGGATCTACCTCTGGTAGACAATTTATTGTTGTTTTTTCTTTTGTAACTTATTATACAATAACGAATTAAGTTCAAAATACATGTTTTTTACCGGACAGTAGTGATATTTGATCATCGAGTTACATAACCCCATTAAGCTCCATACTTCTAATCTGTTATTCTTAGCGTGGTTAAAATTATCAACCGAATTTAGCCAAATTGGTCAAAATTATCATTTTATTGGACGAACGCTTTTATCTCCTTCAACACTTATTTGAACTGGAATACATACATTTCTACCCGACTTTATTTTTGGCACATTAATTGCCTTATACTTCCATAGAAAAGTAATTCATTTACTTTTTCTCCACCTTTAATTAATTAACAAAAAGTTCTTAAAAGTATTAGGAGTCAGCATTGAAATTTTTATTGATTGACGACGATCTTCCCTGTATCTCTAATTTGAAAGATGTCTTAGAATCAGGAGGACATGAATGCGCACTTTTCCAGAATCCAATAGAAGGTATTGCAGCCCTTAAGAAGGATCATTTCGAGATAGCACTGATAGATTTCAAAATGCCACTTATGAATGGTCTGGAGGTGTTAAGGTCCCTAAAAACTTATAATCCTGAAATTTTTACAATAATCATTACAGGCTATGCTGAAACAGAAAATACAATTGACGCTTTGAATATGGGAGCTTATGCATTTTTCCAAAAACCGATAAATATTAATAAATTTATGACTACCATCAAAACAATTGAGAATGAACTGAATGCTGCCAAAGAAACAGAAAATCTTTTTAACAAGCTTAATTCTGAATTTAATAATATCAGTAATAGAGTTGATAAAATAATAAAATCTTCTGATCAAATACTTGAAAAAGAAAAGTGATCAACTATAATATAAAACTTATCAAAAGTTAATTCTTATTTGGCGAGTATTTATGTTTTTTAGCACATCAATAAATCTCTGCTTTTACTTCAAAAAAAGCCAAAATAAAAAAAAGAGCGAATTGCAGCAAAATTCATTTTTTCAGGCATTCAAATCGGTCATATTTATTATCACCATCATCGTTATTTTATTTTCCTTTGATAACATTTTAGCCCAGGGGACATGGACTCCTCAGACCAGCGGTAACTCAGACTGGTTTGAGGATATATGTTTTTTAAATGACAACACTGGTTGGGTTGTTGGAAGGATAGATTCTATTTTAACTACAACAAATGGTGGTCAAACCTGGTTTAATCAGGGACTCGGAACAGCAAATAAAACTTTAGGAGTTTACTTTACGGATACAAATACCGGGTGGGTAGTAGGAAAAGCCGGTGAAATAGTCCATACTAATGACGGTGGGAATAATTGGGCACCACAGGTCAGCGGCGTTTCAAAAGATATTTATGCTGTGTTTTTTACAGATTCAAATACAGGCTGGGCTGTTACCAAAAGTGGTAGTATAATACATACATCAGATGGAGGAAATAATTGGACCTCACAGGTAAGCGGAACTACAAAAGATTTGTACAGTGTGTTTTTTACAGATTCAAATACAGGCTGGGCTGCAGGTAAACTTGGAGAGTTATTACATACATCAGATGGGGGAAATAATTGGACTCCACAGGTCAGCGGCACTTCAAATAATCTAAATAGTATCCATTTTACAGATTCAAATACAGGCTGGGCTTCAGGCAAGGGCGGTGTTTTATTATATACTTCAGACGGGGGCAATAATTGGACTCCACAGGTCAGCGGTACTACAACAGATCTATTTGACGTACATTTTACCGATTCAAATACCGGTTGGATTACAGGTAAAGGCGGAATTATTCTACATACTGCGGACAGCGGAATAAACTGGAATACTCAAAGCAGTGGTACAGTAAATGATTTGAATTCAGTTTTTTTTATTAATTCTAATATTGGCTGGGCTGCCGGATTTAATGGAACTATTTTAAAGTACTCACTCAACAACACACCTGTGTTATCGCCTGTTGGTAATTATACCGTGGATGAGGCTCAACTGTTAACCATAACTTTATCAGCTTTCGATGCCGATGGAGACCCGCTGACATACAGCGCTTTCAACATGCCCTCTGGAGCATCATTTACCGACAGCACCTTCGCCTGGACTCCGACATTCAGCCAATCAGGATCATATAATATAACATTCAAAGTATCTGATGGTTCAGTTGAAGACTCTGAGGTTGTTACCATCACAGTTAATAATGTCAACCAGACACCTGCAAATCAGCCTCCGGTTTTATCAACCATTGGTAATAAGGAGATAAATGAAAATGAACAGTTAATAATAACCTTATCAGCCACGGACTTAGATAATAATTCTTTAAGTTATGGTACTAACAATAAACCTCCCGGAGCTATTTTTAACGGTAATATTTTTACATGGAAACCCGGTTATGAGCAATCAGGTTCTTATAATGTGACTTTTGTTGTTACCGATGGAATAAATTCAGACTTTGAAACCATAACTATCACAGTAAAAAATGTTAACAGGCCGCCTGTTTTAGCAGACATTGAGAATAAAACAATATATGAGAATGAACAAGTGATTTTAATGTTATCTGCTGTAGATGAGGATGGCGACTCTTTGGTTTATTCTATGAACAACACCCTGCCGGGTTCAAACATTAAAGACAACTTTTTTGCATGGACTCCAAATTACGAACAATCCGGTTTATATGAAATCACATTTACTGTTTCAGATGGTGACAAAAATGATTCAGAGGTTGTAATAATTCAGGTGATAGATGTAATACAAACTCCAGTTATATCATCCATTGGAGATCAAAATATAGATTTAAATAATTTACTTCCAACCGCGCTTTCAGTTGGAAATTCTGAAAATGAAAATTTATTATATTCTTTAATACAGGCACCGGTTGGGATGACTATAGATTCATTAACAGGTATTATTAACTGGACACCGACATCTAAAGGTACTTTTGAGGTTGTATTCAAGGTTAGAAATGGTATTTCGGAAGAAATACATAGTTTTAATATTGAGATTACTAATAAACCTCCGGAATTAGAATCAATTGGAGAAATAAATATAAATGAGAATGAACAGTTAACAATAAACTTATGTGCTGTGGATGAGGACGGTAATCACCTTTTCTATAGTGTAATTGGGTTACCTCAGGGAGCAGATTTTAAAGACAGTATATTCATCTGGACACCGACATTTGGACAATCCGGTTCTTATAATGTTATTTTTAAAGTCTGGGATGGATTGAAAGCAGACTCCGAGGCAGTATCAATTTTTGTAAATGATGTAAATCAGGCTCCGGTTTTATCTATCATTGGGAATAAGGAGATAAATGAAGCACAGAATTTATTAATTACTCTATCGTCAACAGATGCCGATGGTGAATCATTATCATACAGTGTTATCAATAATCCAGCCGGTTCAAGTTTAAAAGACAGTAATTTTTCATGGACACCAACTTTTGAACAGTCCGGATCATATGAAATAACTTTCATCGTAACTGATGGATTGGAAAGTGACTCAGTAAACGTAGTAATCACTGTGAATGGTGTAAACCAGGCTCCGGTTTTGTCAAACATTGGGAATAAGGAGATAAATGAAGCACAGAATCTATTAATTACCCTATCATCAACAGATGCCGATGGTGAATCATTATCATACAGTGTTATCAATAATCCGCCCGGTTCAAGTTTAAAAGACTGTAATTTTTCATGGACACCAACTTTTGAACAGTCCGGATCATATGAAATAACTTTCATCGTCTCTGATGGGTTTGAAAGTGACTCAGTGAACGTACTAATCACTGTGAATGGTGTAAACCAGGCTCCGGTTTTGTCAACCATTGGGAATAAGGAGATAAATGAAGCACAGAATTTATTAATTGCCTTATCATCAACAGATGCCGATGGTGATTCATTATCATACAGTGTTATCAATAATCCGCCCGGTTCAAGTTTAATAAACAGTAATTTTACATGGACACCAACTTTTGAACAATCCGGTTTATATGAAATAACTTTCATCGTAACTGATGGATTTGCTGGTGACTCAGTGAACGTACTAATCACTGTGAATGGTGTAAATCAACCTCCGGTTTTGTCAACCATTGGGAATAAGGAGATAAATGAAACACAGAATTTATTAATTGCCTTATCATCAACAGATGCCGATGGTGATTCATTATCATACAGTGTTATCAATAATCCGGCCGGTTCAAGTTTAATAAACAGTAATTTTACATGGACACCAACTACAGAACAATCCGGTTTATATGAAATAACATTTAATGTGTCAGATGGTATAAATAATGATACAGAAACCATAACGATATCAGTGAATAATATTCTGCCTGATCTGAAAATTGAAAGCGATAGTCTGTTTTTTCAGATAGTTGATTCAAATTTGGTTAAAATATCTGTTAAGATAAATAATTCGGGTGACTTATACGCAGAAAATTTTATTGTAAGGTTTTATAGCGAGAACTTATTCAATTCTGATCAGGAATTTATCTCAAAAGCTGTTACATGTATTGATAGTATATTTGTTGAACATTTGGAACCTGACAGCAGTAAAACTTTAACAATCTACTGGTATTTCCCACCATTTCATACAAATATTTATTGTATTATAGATCCGGATACAAAAATACCGGAATCCGATTTAAATAATAACCATATATGTTCAATTCTTTGTAATCACTTTATAATGTCAGCTTATAATCTAACAGCAAATTCTATAAAGATTGTCTCTTCAGATTCCATAATATTCAAAGGTGAGAATGTAAAAATTGCCGGGAAAATAATTAATACGGGAACAGCTGCAATTAATAATATAACGGTAGAATTATCTGATGTTTTCAGCGATGGTTCAAAAAATTTAATCTGTCAAAATACAATAGAATCTTTAGCACCGTCAGAAGAAATTGATATTGAAATAGACTATAATACCTGTGACAAAAATTCAGGTCTTCACAAAATAATATTATCGGTTGATCCATGTTGTATTTTTCAAGAAAACAATAAAACTGACAATATTATTTATAAAGAAGTTATCATCTATGATACAGGAAGCTCACTATGTAATGTTTCAGAAAGTTTGAATTTTTCAGAAGATTCGGACTACACCCTGCAATTATCGGATTATTTCAAATCAGATATAGATATAAATAATATTCAATGTATTATCACAACAAATGATTCTGCCTTATTTGCCTTTTTAGATAATTCAACAGGGCAAATAATCTTAATACCTTCATTTAATTTTAACGGTAATGTTGAACTGTATATCAGGATGACAGATTCGAATTTCTTTGTTGATTTAGATACAATCCATGTAAATATTCAAGCTGTGAATGATCCGCCTGTTTTAACAAATATTCCTGATACGTGTTTTTATGAGGATGATACACTGGCTATCGATTTTTCATATCTGTATAAATATGTGTCCGATATTGACAATAATGAAACTAGCCTCAGGTGGGCTATAGATGCCGATGAAAACATTTCTTATAAATTAGAGGAAAACAGCTTGAAATTGTTTTGTTCCCCAAATCACTCCGGTTTAAACGAACTGGCTTTAATTGTAAGTGATGGTGAATATAGTGATACAGCAAATTTTAAAATAGAAGTGTATTCTGTAAATGATGCACCCGGCGAATTTTCTATTATTTTTCCATGTTTAAATGATACTTCCAATTTTTCGGAAATTCGATGGACTAAATCCTCCAATTTTGACCCGGAAGATACTATTAAATATTGCCTGTCCTTAATGAATAAAAATTCGCAAATCGACACCATTGTAACTGTTAATGGATTAATAGATACTTTCTACATTTTTGATAAAATTCAAAAATCCGGTTTGGAAAAAGGAACAAGTTATTATATAAGCTTATATGCAGAAGACACCCACGGTTTTAAAACCTGGGCTGTAAATTCCCAAAAAATGGTTTATGGAACTGAAGAAGAAAAAGCGGACGGTTTTGTCAAGCTTCCTGCTCTTTTTAAACTAAATCAAAATTATCCTAATCCTTTTAATAATGGAACAACTATTAATTTCAGTTTACCGAATCCTGAAACTGTTTTACTAAAGATTTACAATATTCAAGGGCAGGAAATTAAAACTTTAGTTAACAGGTTTTTGCCATCCGGTCATCATAAAGTTCAATGGGATGGTCTAAATCAAAACGGGATACCGGCAGCAAGTGGACTATATATTTATATAATACAGACTAAAACATTTGTCAAATCAAAAAAGATGACATTATTAAAGTGAGTCATAAATAAATTGATCCTAAAATATTAATCTTTCAAATTTTGGAATTATGAATATAGAAGTTAAAGAAACAGAAAATTCAATGGCGGCTCATATTACTATTATTGTAAATGAAGGGGAACAAGTTTCAACTTTGACAGAAAAGATGCTTTATGACGCTCTCAATAAAAAGGGTATAAATACAGGGCTTGAAACGAGAGCAATTAAATATATTATTTCTGAAAAGATATATAATCAACCCGTTTGTATTGCCATGGGAATTCCTTCTGTTGCGGGGAAAAATGCCAGTGTAAAAATTTCAAAAAAACCAATTGCCAGGCAGGATATTGTTCTTCCGCAAACCAGTGATGGTAACATAGATTATTATGCACCCAGAAAAGGTTTCCTTGTTTGGGTCCGCAAAGGTGAAGTTCTTGCAAAAAAATACGCTCCGGATCACGGCACACCCGGTAAAGACGTTTTTGGAAAAACAATCCCCGGCACTTTGGGGAAAGAGATATCTCTGGAACTTTTTAAAGGTAAAAATACAGTTATTGATAAAAATAAAATTATTGCGGAAACAGATGGTATTGTTGAAGTTAAGAATTTAAGAATCAATGTTCTCAAAACGTTCGAGATTCAAGAAAATGTAGGTAAAAACACTGGTTCAATAGACCTTCCCCTCGATTTAAATTGTAAATTAATTGTTAAAGGTGATATTCAGAGGGGTTATAAAATTTCATGTTCTGATCTTTATGTTCAAGGTTGTATAGAAGATGCCGGTGTAACAGTTAACAATCTTGAAGTAAAAGAAGGGATTGTTGGAGTTAGTGAATCTAAAATAATAGCGAAGAACATTTCAGCCGGATACATCAATGGTTCCAGAGAACTTCAGGCAAACACGATTACTATAGAGAAAGAGATCAGTCAGGGTGCAAAGATTTATTGTAATGTTGTTAAGGCATATGTAATTCAGGGATGTACAGTAGTTGCAAAAGACGCTGTCTGGGTAGATTATGTAAATGGGAACAATACCATTACAGCAGGAATTGATTTCAAAGTCAAAATAAAATATGATGAATTGCAAAAAATGATTGTAAGTTTAGATAATCCCGTTGAAGAATTAAGACAGCAGGATATCCTGAATGCTAAGCGGATGAGACAACTGGCGGAACTTGCGCGTGTCAATCCTAAAAGCCCTATTCTGCTAAAAGAATTGCCTAAAATTAAGGAAGCTAAAATAAAACTTGATAACTTTATTAAGAAACGGCTTGAACTGATAAATAAGAAAGAGGAGTTAGCTAAGAAAATTTATTCAGAAAATGATCCTTTTATATTCGTAAAGTCAAATTTCGGCAGAGATGATTCTGCTATTAACACAGCAGAACCTAATACAAAGATCAACATCAAAGATAAGTTTAAAAAAATAAATGATATTACTCCAGGAAAATTATTCATAGTTAGATCTGGTGAGTTGTCTGATTCTACAAAATATAATATTAAGAAAATAAAACACGAATTTGATAAATATTTTAATGCAACTAAGGATTTTTAGTATTATAATATGAATAAGGTAAAGCCATTGCATATATCTTGAATTGAATAAAGGAAACTTTTTAATGCCTTTAAATCTCAGCAAACAACATATAATAGAAAGAATTGATACTTTACCAACTTTACCTGTAGTAATGATGAGGATTCTTGACTGTATAAATGATCCTCATTCTTCTGCTGAGGACTTAAAGAATATAATAATAAAAGATCCTTCAACTTCTTCAAAAGTGCTGAGCCTTGCTAATTCTGCTTATTACGGTTATACTAAATCAATTGAAGATATCACTCGTGCGATTATAGTACTGGGATTTGATACTATTATTGACATAGCTTTGAGTGTATCCTTAAGCTCAATAATAAATCCACCTGCTAATTCTTTAGATGTTCCCCTGGAAGAAATGTGGAAACACTCAATTGCTGCCGGTTTAGCTTGTCACTTATGTGCCGAAAAAAATATTTACCCATATAAAGAACTTGCATTTCTAATAGGTCTGATCCATGATATCGGTAAAATCGTTAATGCATGTTTTTTTCCTGAAGAATTTAATACTGTCCTCAAAAACACAGGGAATAATGAGAAGTATATTTTTGAGGAAGAAAAGAATGTACTTGGTTTCACTCATAACGAAGCAGGAAAGTGGTTATCAGCTAAGTGGAATTTACCGCCTTCCATATCAATTCCTATACAATTTCACCATGATCCTCAGCATGCACCTGAAGAATTTCGAAAAGAGGCTGTCTTAGCACATTTTGCTGATCACATTGTAAGATTATCCAATATTGGTGCTTCCGGGGATAATAATAAACTCACAGTTCTTTCGCCCTTAGTAAACTCACATCTTAAAATTGATGAGAATGAAATTGAAAGTTATGTCCAGGAACTTGATAATCTTATACCAAAGATTCAGGCTTTTGTAGACTCAATATTATAGTATCATAAAAAAATCTGGAAAATTCCTGCTGTAAAGGGTCAACTAAATACAATATTACTCTTTTATAACTTTAGTTTTTTTAAGACCAATCTTTGAAACATCCGCTAAATAGAAAGCAGGCAAGGATAGTTACAATATAAATTTTGTGAAAAAATCGAAAAGTGAGTTGTATATACAGCGTAAAATTTTGTTTAAAAC
>JBHPGK010000126.1:0-10424 GCA_042570605.1 Candidatus Zhuqueibacterota bacterium | reverse complement strand
ACAAAAGTGATCTTACAACAACTATAATCGATGCTGCACAGAAGGTGACAAAAGAACTTGTTATAAATGAGGATTTTGCAGCGGCAGTTAAAGTGAAAAATGAATATAAACTTTTCCAGGAGAATTTCATTCAGAACTCTTTAGAAGTTTTAAATGAAGTCTCAAGGATAATTCTGGAAAAGGCTTTTACTAAAGGAGATGTATCATTAGCAATATCGGTTATTAATGATTATCATATGTCGAATGATTTTGTTAGAGAGCAAGCTGAAAAATATTTGCCGAAACTAATAAAAGATGATAAATATTATGAAGTGTTTGAAATAATAGACAAGTTGAAAATAAATACTTCAAGTTCAGAACTTAAAGAACTGGGCGAACAAATTTTTGAAAAAGCTTTTGATCAAAAGAAATATGAACTTTCTTCAAATATAGGCTATTATTTCAAGGTAAAAAGCCGGGATACAAAAAAAGCTGCATTTTTTGCCTGGCAGAAAAAAATACAGCGTTATGAATTTGAAGATGCATTTAAGATCAGGAAAGATTTTCAAATACCTAAAAAAGCAGTACAGGGTATTTTAAAAGATACGCACAAAAAACTAATGAATGAAGGTAGGAAAGACTCTGCAAAATTACTGAAAAAACAATATAATATGTCATTTTCAATAATTGACTGGATATTAGACCTTTTCAGAAAAAAAACCTGATTTCATTTAATATTTTTCTGCTTGAAATTTCAACAATATCAAATCCAATTAATTTCTAAATCGAAACAAGCATCAATGCAGACTATACCAATTTTTCTGATTCCATATGTATTTGATATTCCTTGTTATAATAGTATGTGTTATTTAATGGTCACCATCTGTTGTAACCGGAAAAAATTTATTTTTATTTCCCATACGACCGTTAAAACCTGTAAAGCGCTTTGAAGATTCACAAAATATTGTTATTTTACAATACAGAAAAGCGGGTATAAGTTCATTTATTAATTTGTACAGATATACAACCAAATCCGTATCATACTCTTTCAGAGAATCGATATGGGGAATACCGAGTTATATATTTTATAAATAATTGATTATTAAAGAATTACGGAGTAGAAAATGAGCGATAAACTAATAGAATGCGTACCGAATTTTTCAGAAGCAAGAAATCCGGCAGTGATAAAAGAGATTACAGGAGTAATTGAACAGGTCGACGGGGTCAGGCTGCTTGATGTAGATCCGGGTCCGGATATGAACCGGACAGTTGTAACATTTATCGGATCTCCCGAAGGTGTAAAAGAGGCCGCTTTCAACGCTATCAAAAAAGCATCGGAACTTATCGATATGTCTATTCATACCGGTTCACATCCCCGTATGGGCGCGACGGACGTTTGCCCTTTCATTCCCGTCAGCGGGATAACCGAAGAAGAGTGTATTGAAGTCTCTAAAGAAGTTGCTAAACGGGTTGGGGATGAACTAAAGATTCCCGTGTATCTATATGAAAAATCAGCGCAAACACCTGAACGCGAAAATCTGGCAATCATTCGTGATGGAGAGTATGAAGCCCTTGAAGGAAAATTAAAAAAACCGGAATGGAAACCCGATTACGGTCCTGCTGAATTTAACGCCAGGGCAGGTGCGACAGTTATCGGTGTCCGGGAATTTTTGATCGCGTATAACATTTCCCTTAACACACGCGAACCCAAATATGCCACGGATATCGCATTTGAGTTAAGAGCAAAAGGAAGGTCAGCAAGAAAAGGAAATATCGACCCTGTTTATCTATGGGGGACAGAAATATTAACATATAAAGAAGGTGATTACCCCTGCGGTAAAGACGATTTTACAGGTAAAACGCTTGATGAGACAATAGAACACTGTAAAAATGAACATGGTTATGATCTGGTCGATTTGCTGAAGCTCCATGGTGTAAATCCCGAAAAACCGGAAGGTGAATCTGTAAAAATCCCGGGCAAATTTCAGCATTGCAAGTCAATAGGATGGATGGTAAAAGAATTTGACAGGGCGCAGGTGTCTATCAATCTCACGAATTATAAAGTAACATCCATGCATGACGTCCTCGAAGAAACGCGTATACTCGCTGCAAAAAGAGGCCTTGTAGTAACAGGAAGCGAAATCGTAGGGATGGTCCCGTATCCAGCATTACTCGAAACAGGGAAATTTTATCTGAAGAAGCAGGGCAGGTCTGCGGGAATTCCTATAAGAGATATCCTGAACACAGCGGTACAGTCACTGGGACTAACAGATGTCGCAGATTTCAAAATTGAAGAGAGAGTACTCGGCCTGCCGAAAAATCTTGATGAAGCGCTTGTGGAGATGAAAGTGACGGATTTCATAGATGAAGTTTCCCGTGAATCGCCGGCACCCGGCGGCGGCTCAATCGCCGCACTGGCTGGTGCACTTGGCGCTTCTCTTGCATCAATGGTAAGTAATCTTACGGCAAACAAAAGGGGAAGTGAAGCTGTTGATGCGGTACTGAATGAAGCTGCGGAAAAATGTCAGGACATAAAATTCGCTCTCGTGAGAGCGGTAGATGAGGATACAAACGCTTTTAATGCTTTTATGGATGCCCGCCGGCTTCCGAATAAAACCGATGAGGAAAAAGCAGCCAGAACAGCAGCGATGCAGGATGGACTTAAACAGGCAGTATATGTCCCGCTGAACACTGCTAAGTTGAGCTTAGAGGCTATTGAGATTGCGGAAACTGTCGCAAAAAATGGTAATCCTAATTCCATCACCGATGTTGGTGTTGGTGCTCAGATAGCGTTCTCCGGCGTAAAAGGCGGAATTTACAATGTTCTGATCAATCTAAAAGATATTAAAGATAGTGATTTTAACACAAAAATGAGACAGGAGTGTATCGATCTGGAAAAAGCAGCAAAGAAAAGATTAAGCGCTGTGGAAAAATTGGTTGAAGAAAGGCTGTAAACGCGAAGGAATAGTACTATTATAAGATGGGTTGTTTAGTTGATTATTATCGTATTAACCGTATTGATTTTTTTGCTTTATCTTATCTCCGAAAGCATACTGCTAAACCGGCGAATTAAAAAAATCCCTTTAAGAATCTCTGTAACGGGAACACGCGGTAAATCTACTGTTACCCGGCTTCTGGCATCAGTTTTAGAAGAAAACGGGAAAAGAGTTATCGCTAAAACCACCGGATCGGAACCCTGTATCATCCTGCCGGATAGAAAAGAGATGAAGATCAAGCGGCGGGGTATGGTTTCGATCATGGAACAGTTAAAATTCATAAAAAAGGCCGCTGCTGTAAAAGCAGAATGCATCGTAACAGAGATAATGAGTTTACAGCCGGAAAATCATTATGTTGAATCCCAGCAGATTTTTAAACCAAATATTGTAATAATAACAAATGTCCGCAGAGACCACACCGAGGCAATGGGTGGATCTGTAGAAGAGATTGCTGAAGTCTTTTGCCTGGATATCACGGACAATGCAAAAGTTTTCCTTCATGAAAATGAATACAGGGAAGTTTTTCAAAAAGCGGCTGATCAAAAGGGAAGCGTTGTAAATAAAGTTCAGGATGGAATATCCTCAGAAATTCTGAAAATGAACCCGGATTTGAAAATAGACGAGTTTCAGGAAAATCTCGATATTGTCTATTCAGCCGGAAAGTTCCTTAATATAAGTGATGAACAAATATTAAATGGGATCAGGAAAGCAAAACATGATATCGGGAAGCTGAAAATATGGAAGTTTAAATCTGAACAAGGGGAAAAATCGAATTACTTTGTGAATTGTTTTGCGGCAAATGATCCGGAATCAACATTTCAGGCTGTTTCCGGTGTTCAAAAGATTTTGGAACAGGAATCCCTGAAAAAGATTGGCTTGCTGAATCTTCGCGAAGACACGGGAGATAGAACTCTCCAATGGATAGATGCACTCAAAGGCGCACAAAATATATTCAACAAGGTATATGTGATTGGAAGACACGCGAATATTCTTAAAAGAAAAGTTAACAATAAAAACACGGAAGTTCTGAAAATTAGTTCTCCTCAAACAATTACAGAAAAATTATTGAGAGAAAATGAGGATAAAAGTGCTATTTTTGGAATAGGGAATATGGCAGGAATTGGAAAAATCCTGGTAGAATTCTGGGACAAAACAGGTGACGACTATCGGATATGAAATATCGTTTATAGGTCTGCTGGTAACGCTCGGTTTTATCAGTCTCCTGCGGATTATACCGGGGGGGATAATTGTACCGAGTTACCTGGTTCTTTTTCTTGATCAGCCGGAGCGAATAGCAGGTATCCTGATCGCTTCATTACTCACATTTGTATGTTACAGGATTGCATCGCGATTTATGCTGATTTTCGGGAGCAGAAAATTTGTTTTTATGTTTCTTATCGGCGGATTATGGGCAATCCTGTGCCTCCGTCTATTTCCGTTAATCTTTCCTGTATCACCCGAGTTCCGGGTAATAGGTTGGGTAATACCCGGATTTATTGCCAACAATATGGATAGTCAGGGCGTCACGGTTACAACTGCCTCCCTCATCACTGTAACGGTGGTAACATATTTTATCGGAATGGTATTGAACTTCATCATGTAAATTTGGATAATAGCTATATTTCCAATATTCAAGAACAGTTTAAAAGTATTTTCAACTGAGCAACACAGAGCCGCAAAAATGCCCCCATTTGTTTCGGTAACTGCCCTTTTAAATCTCAACATCGAGAGGATTCCGTTGTCAAAGGAGAATAGTAACATTTTAGTCTTCTTCATTTTCATTATCTTCATTTAACTTTTTATCTTCTTGAATAAGTGCGTAGTAATAGCAGTCTTTTGGATCAGCAATACCTTTCATACAAAATATGCGTCTGTATGTTTTATTAACTTTTTTATCGGAAACATCAATCAAAATGCCTTTTTCACAGTTAAAACATTTATCCATTTGCACGTCTATTGTGCTGCCGGTTATATTTGCTGTTGTGATATCAAAATCCTCAACTGATCCCTGGTTTTTTCTATTCATAATCAAATAATTTGACGGATGTGTTAGAATGATTCTTCCTTTGTTTATAAATAGTCTACCTTTGAATTCAACTTCATCTCCGGGAAGCGGTTTTATGTTTTGGAACTCTCTGCCATTCAATAAAAGATATGTGTAATCTTCAAGGAAATCTTTATCAATGTATCCGGATTTAAAACTGACAATAAATCCTCTCTGTAATAATATCTCTTTTCCCGGATAAACTTTTTTTTCCAAATGAGGTTTAACCGAATTAATAGAGCCCCAGAATTGTATTTTTCTTCTGATTTTTTTTTGAATCCATTCCGAGAATTCTTCCAGCTGTTCTGTGAATTCCGCATACATCGTTTGGCTAACCGGTTTGGGGATATTTACTATTTTCTCTTCATTATAAAATTTGCAGTTTTCACATCTGTCATTTACCTTTTTAAATCCTTTGGGGCAGCGGCTTTTGAGCTTGCAGGAATCGACGAATTCTACGCATCCTTTTGGGTAACATTTTTTCTCAATTAAAACATGATATACCGAAACTTTTTTGTCAAAGTTTTTGTGAGTATAATGTGAGCAGATAAAAATATCTTCTCTTTTGAACTGATTACGGTAAATGTTCAAGATATATAATTCCCTTGATTTTACCGGTTGATATTATTAAACTTTATGTCTGAATTTAGTAAATATATTATTAAAATCAAAACGGTTAGAAAACATGAAAAAAGGTATATTATTCGCATTTATTATTTTGTTTTTTTTTGGATGTTCTAAAAGAATTGAATTAAAAGCACTGCTGATAGATTACAATTTAAGCCCCCCAATAGTAAATTCTGCTATTGGCAGAATTTTCAAGGAAAACGGTGTTAATATAGAATACAGGCAATATTATCCTTCTCTTGTAAAATCTGATTTTTCGACTTACGACGTGATAGTACTTCTTTCCGGAAAAACACCCCCTCTTTCGTCTGCACAGATGTCTTCATCATCTGTTGAATATTTGAAAGATTATGTCAAGAAGGGTGGATTACTTTTTTTAGGAACTGAATATTCTGATCCTCTCGGGGAAGGAAATCATGAACGGTCTTTGTTTAATAAATTACTAAAGGATTTGAATATAGATATTCAGATATACGATGATAAAATCCAGGATATAAAAAACGGATATCCTTCTCCGTTTTTATATAAATCTTATTTTTTAGTACCGGATATTCCATTTTTTAATGAATTTAATAGTAAGGAAATACCCCTTGATAATACTCCTTCTTTATGGACCGGTAATAATTCAATGGTTATGTTAACAAGTTCACTTTCGACAATAAGACTGGTTAACAGCGTTTATGCTAATCATAAAGTAGATGATTTCAGTGAATACCAATCTCGCCTTCCTGTTGTGGCAGTGGGTAAAGCAGGGGAAGGTTTTATACTGGTAGCGTCCAGATATTTATATAATAGCATTGGTTATTCTAATGAGATTACTTCTAAACCATTATTAAAACCTGAAAAGTTAGAATTAACCGAGAAATATTTAAGAAAGTTAACAAAATTCTTTATTAGTTTGAAATCGAAAGATTTATACCAGAATGGAAACTGCACGAGTAAAGCAGAATTTGAAGATGGTAAAAAATATTCGGTTGAAATTAACAATGAAGAAATGAGAGATGAAATACCGGATTCCGTAAAAATACATACTTACAACACTGATGAACCATTGTGGGGAGATTATGATCGGATATCAGAGATGCAGTTTGATAATCCTGATGATATAAATGTTTTAATAAAGAGCCGGAATTTTAGAGTAGGGAAAGACATCATACGAAAAAGTGAAGAACATGTTAAAAATATGATATCTTCTGCTGATCAAATTGGATTGAACACAATATGGACAATAATTAATCCATATTCTGTTTTAAAACCAAATACAAATGCAGAACTTATTGAAGAGAATAGAAAATCATGGGAATTAATTTCAGAAGAGTCGATGGAAAAAAACTTAAACTGGATTGCTGGAATGCGAATACTTGATGCATTTTTGTTTGTTGATAGAACAGTCGGATTTCAGAACCAGAAAATTAAATATGAGAGCCCTGTCTCAAGTAAATTATGGACCGAAAACGTTAAAAAACCATTATTATATTTTGTGAATTACATGGCAGATTCTAAAAGTTTGAAAGGAGTTTTACTGGATATTTCTTTAAACATGAGAGGATATTTCAGTTATCCTCATTGTTATGGTTTAGGTGATGAATCATACATGTCTTTTTTACGTGAAACTAATGGGAAAATTCCGAGAGAACTATGGAGTGGTACTTATGTAAACAGGAACAAAAATAAATATTTATGGCTTAAAAATAGCGGGATGCTGGAAAAATATTTTGAAGTTCTTGAGGGAATAGTTGAAAAGCATGCGGCATCTATCAAAGCGGAGATTGAGAAAGTTAGACCTGATCTGTATTTTGCAGTATTCAGCCCGACTTTACCGTCAACATGGTTTGAACGTGGTGTGGTAAAAGGTTTTGGTTCAACAACTAAGCCGGTACTTTATTTTACACTTGAAAATATTACTAAACCTTATATAGACAAATTAATTAACGATGGAATCTTTATTATACCAATAAGCTCGTTAATGTTAGGAATGACGAATGATTTTAATAAAGTATTTGAAAACAGTAATAAATATAGTTACGGCTATTGGTTAAACAGATTTGGATGGTTATTTGATTCCACTGAATATGCAAATATTGAAACACCATTGATAAGAAACCTGGGAAATGCTCTGGATTTAATTGGACAGGCTAATTTAAAATAAAATCCTAATATCTATTCTTTTAACATATCCAGTCTAAATAAATGTAAATACTGAAACTTTTTCGTTTCTAATCAACTAGAAATACTTTTGCTCCCTTTTCGGTATAAGCTAAATGAGGATTACTTTCATCATCTGAAGCTTGAAAACTCATACCTGAAGTTAAATTATATGTACTGCCATTTTTGAGCTTACAGGTCAACTCACCCTCTAAAACGAATAAAATATGCCCTTTACTGCACCAATGGTCAGCATAATACCCGGGTGAGTATTGTACAATTCGGACTCTGATATTGCCAAGTTCAAATGTTTTCCAGTATGAGGTGCCTGCCTCTCCTTTATATTCCTCTGTCGTTTTTTTATTCCAATCTGTAATACAAAAAGGAACGTCTTTGATTATCATTTATTACTCCTTTATTTTTTTTCTAGGTAATGAATTAAGTTTTTACCCATTAAGTGTGCTTTATTTATAAATCCCTCATTCTCAAGAAGTTCTCCTTTTTTCATTATTCCGCTGAAAAAGACCGTATCGACAGTTTTTATATCGAGACGGTTAAATAACAACCTGTAGAATTCAATTAATATTTTAGCCTCTTCCTGAACCTCTTTTACGGCCATTGTAGTGATTATAATTGCTTTTTTACCGGAAATTAAATGTCTGTTTTTTAAAGGATAATAAAGATATAGCCTGTCGATAAAGGTTTTCATTAATCCGGTTACTCCCCACCAATAAAGAGGAGAGGCAAAAATAAGTAAATTTGCAGTTTGAATAGCTTCATGTATTTCCCTCATATCATCTTTGATTGAGCATTTATTTTTCTCATAGCAATTATAACAACCGATGCAGTCATCTATTTTTTTGTCTCTTAATGTATAGAGTTTAATGTTTAAATTGGGATCAGTACTGCTTTCAATGATTTTTTTTATTAGAGTATCTGTGTTTCCTTTAATTCGAGTGGCTCCATTTATGATTACTACATTCTTTGTATTACTCATTTATATGCTCAAAATTTATACTTAAAAATTTGAGTTTTCAGAAAGTTCTCACTATTTTCTATATTACTCATTATAGCTGCTGTAATTGATGTATGTTGTAAAATACACCCGGCATCAGAAAATAAAATTAATAGTATTAAATACCATATCCTAAAAGTAATTGCTTTTTTTAAAAAAAATTATCATTTTTTTAATACGTATTAATTGTTTAGATGTTTGATTTTATTAACAACATAATAAAAAATGGATAAAAAAGTAAAAAATTCATTAATAAGACTTCTGCAGGGAGATATAACAGAGTGTAATTCTGATGCAATTGTAAACGCAGCAAATGAACATTTACAGCTTGGCGGGGGCGTTGCAGGAGCTATAAGAAGAAAAGGCGGACCAGGTATTCAGGAAGAGTGTGATAAAATTGGCGGGACTTTTGTGGGTGGAGCTGTTATTACAACAGGCGGAAACCTGAAAGCACGGTATGTTATTCATGCTGTTGGTCCAAGGATGGGAGAAGGGAACGAAGATGAAAAACTAAAGAATGCAACTGCTAATTCGCTTAAAATTGCTGATGAAAACAATCTGAAATCAATTTCTTTTCCTGCTATCAGTACCGGGATATTCGGTTATCCGGTTGAAAAATGTGCAGACATTATGATTTCAGAATCAATAAATTATCTAAATGGCAATACAGGGCTTGAAAGGGTAGAATTCTGTTTGTTTGATTCATCTTCATATAATGTTTTTAATGAATCGTTAAAGAGAATCGGATAAAATGACTTCACAAGAACGTATCAGACTCGCTTTATCTCTTCAAGAACCAGACAGAGTACCTATTCATGATTCAATCTGGGAGACTACGGTAAGAAGGTGGCATAAGGAAGGTTTACCTGAAGAACAAACACCTGATGACTATTTTAAATTTGAAATAGTGCAGATATATTTTGATCTTTCTCTGCAAATAAAAGAAGAAAAAATTGAGGAAACTGATGACTATATAGTTATAAGAACCGGTAATGGAGCTCTGAGAAAAGACTGGAAAAACATGACCTCAACCCCGGAAATGGTAGATTTTACAGTTAAAAACAAAGATGACTGGTTCAGGTTAAAGAAAAAAATGGTTATGAATGATAAAAGGATTGATCTGAACCTCCAGAAGAAAATCTATAATGAAGCAAAAAGAAAAGGTAAATTTATCTGTTTAGCAGCGGCAATGGGCTATGATTATACTCAGAGTATATTAGGTACGGAGAAATTACTGATTACTTTAGCAGAAGATCCTGAATGGGCAAATGACATTTTTGTCACATTATCGGACATGATCATAAAAGCGGCAGAAAGATTTAGAGAACTCGGTTTTAGTTATGATGGCATAAATTTATTCGATGATATGGGTTATAGAAATTCGACTTTGTTTTCACCTGAAACATATAAAAATGTTTTATTTCCGGCACATAAAAATACCTGTGATTATTTTCGAAGCAGAAATATCCCGATTATTTTACACAGTTGTGGATGTGTAAAATCTTTTATTCCGTTTTTTATTGAACTTGGGATAAGTTGTCTTGAGCCGCTTGAAGTAAAAGCAGGTATGGATGTAATAGAGCTGAAAAAGAAATATGGTAAGGAAATAGCTTTCATG
>JBHPGK010000125.1:0-10624 GCA_042570605.1 Candidatus Zhuqueibacterota bacterium | reverse complement strand
ACACAGGATTTCTTTTTCCGATAGAGATTATTCCTCTAATCGCATTAACCGGTTGAAAAGTAGATAGATATAATGCCGGATAACTTCCGCAGACAATAGCGGTAAAAACTGTCATTCCAAAAAGAATTTGCATAATCTTTAAATCGCCTAAAATATTGAAAGTTAAATGCTTTCCCGTAAATCCATTAAAAACAGGTATCGTTAATTTTACAAGGACAATTGATAATATGAGCGAAAAGCATAACAGTAAAATAGATTCCCCATAAAACTGCTTTATTATATCCTTTTTAAACGCTCCAAAAGCTTTCCTTAAACCAATCTCTTTTGAACGGGAAACCGATCCGGCTAAAGAAAGGTTTATAAAGTTGATACAGGCAATAAATAGAATCAGAATTGCAGCTATTCCAAATACTCGAACCGATTCAATATTGCCGCCTCCATGCCCCATCCAGTAAAGATGTAATCCGGATAATGGTCTCAAAAATATATCTTCATTATCACCCGTATTTTCTTTTTTAAAACGGTTTGATATTTTTTCATTTAGAATATCAATAGAGATACCTTTTTGAACCTGGAAATATGTCCTGTATGCATAATTTCTCCACATGTTGAGATAATCTGCGCCGTAGCGTTCCGTCAGAAATGCCAGAGGTATAAGAAAATCAAATTGTATTGTAGAGTTTTTTGGAATGTTTTTAACGACGCCTGTTACAGTATAAAAATTCGAATTATCTAATTGGATCATTTCGCCAAGCGGGGATTTGCTGCCAAAATATTTTAAAGCCATATCTTCAGTCAGAATTATCGATTGCGGATTGGCAAGAGCATTATCTTTATCACCATAAACAAGTGGAAAACTGAAAACTTCAAATATTTCGGGATCTGCGAAACTGATAACTTCATTATATTTCTTTTCCCCATATTTTAATACCATATCCTTTGTCTCACCATAAATCCTGACTGAATTAATGATCTCGGGAAATTCGGATTTGAACGCAGGACCAACTGCCGAAGGTGAAGCAAAAAAGTACTCAACTCTGTCACCGATTTTCATTCTGCATCCCACTGCATAAATGTCCTCTGCGTTTTTGTGAAACCTGTCATAACTCAACTCATCGTTCATCCATAACAAAATAAGAATGCAGCATGCCAGACCAAGTCCAAGACCGGAAATATTAATAAATGAATACATTTTTTGCCTTTTAAGATTTCTTAACGCAATTTTCAGATAATTCTTTAACATTGGAAAACTCCAGTATATTTTATTGTATAATATCCCGGTTATAATTTTTAACAGCTGCACAAAATACCAGAATCTCGCTCTGAAAAGACTTTTTTCAGAGACAAATACCCGGTAACCTTCATCGAGGTCTCCCAGAAGCGTTTCACATTTATCTTGAGAATAAAAAAGCCTAAGCAATTTTGCCGGTATTTTACTGTTCTTCTTTTTATCACTATCAACCATCAATTTGTCTCATGTGTTATTTCAGGCAGCTTCAAACACATTCTAATATTAAATATTTTTATATACAGCATAAAACTTACTCATACCTCAGTGAATCTACCGGATTAGACAACGCAGCTCTGATTGTCTGAAAACTGACTGTCAGCAGTGCTACCAAAAGTGCAGCCAGACCTGCAGAAAGAAAAACAACCCATCCCGGTTCAAAGCGGTACGCAAAATTTTGAAGCCACTTAATAATAAAATAATATCCAACAGGCAGCGCAAAGAGACAGGCTATCGATACCAGTTTTATAAATCCGCTGGTCAGTAGAAACGTGACTCCTGAGACCGAAGCTCCAAGGGCTTTCCTGATACCTATTTCCTTTCTTCTCTTTTCTACCATAAATGATGTCAGACCGAACAGTCCAAGGCTCGATATCAGTATAGACAACAATGCAAAATAAAAGATAATTTTTTTGAACCTTTGATCGTCGGTGTACATAATCTCATAGTATTCGTCGAAAAATCTATAATCAAATACATAACCCGGATTAATATTTATCCAGATACTTCTTAATTGCCTTATAACCCTGGAAGTATTACCAGGTTTTAACCTTAAAATAATATATCTATAACCAAATCGAAAATTACTTGGTGATATTACTAAAGGTCCTACCTCATTTCTGAAATCTCTATAGTGAAAATCTTTGACAACACCAACAATTTCTCCTCTTCTCCCCCATAAGTTAAAAATTTTTCCAACAGGAGATTCCAAACCCATCTGTTTTACAGCAGTTTCGTTCAATATATATTTATATTTATCCCGGGAAAACTCCTCTGAAAAATTCCTGCCCTGTTTCATTTCAATATTGAGAGTCGGGATAAGATCCCGGTCCGCAAGTAAAAATGAAAAATAAACTTTTTCTTCATTTTCATTTCCTTCCCAATCGGGGAAACCTGCCCACCCTCCATCAAACTCGGATGGAATAAAAATGCTTGCAACAGCATTAATTACATCAAGGTTTTTTACAAATTCTTTTTTCAAAGCTTCATGTCGATTTTTACTATCACCGGGCAGCCTCACATAGACCAGATTATCTTTATCAAAACCAACATTTTTATTTTGAATAAAACTCATCTGTGAATAGACGCAAATCGAAAAAACTATAAGAACTATACAGAGAAAATATTGAAATATCACTAAAAACTTTCTTATAAAAGAGCTGCTTCCGGAGCCGGAAAACCTTTTGAAAGCTTTAACCGGTTCAAAAGAAGAAAGGTAAACTGCCGGATAACTGCCCGCTAAAATACCTGTAAAAAATACAACAAATAAAAATGCTCCGATAAATTTAATATTCGACAGATCGAGAAACATGTATTTCCCTGAAAAATTTCTAATATAAGGCAGAGCAATATTTAACAGAACCACAGAAATAACAAAGGATAAAAATGTCAATAAAATTGATTCCGTGAAAAATTGAAAAATTAACTGAGATCTTTTTGCACCCACGGTTTTTCTTAATCCGACTTCACGAGACCTCTCTTCATACCGTGCCGTGGAAAGGTTCATAAAATTTATACATGCTATCACCAGTATAAAAACCGCAATTAATGAAAAAACATATAAATTTTTGATTAATCCTGCACTGCCGTCCGGATTATATAGATGAACTTTATTGAGTTTCTGTAATTCAAGGTATACTTCCCTGTTGCTTTTTTCTTTTAGAAAAGTGGATATTTTTTCTTCCAGGATAGAAGGAGAACTTCTTTCCTGGAGTAAAAGATAAGTGTCATATTCCAGCAGACTCCAGTTGGTTTCCATCCTGTCGAGTGATCTCTCGAATAATTGAGACGCATGAAATGTCACAAAAAAATCCGCCCTAAAGTCTGTATTGAACGGCAAATCAACAACACCAGAAACCGTAAAATTCATATCTTTGTTTATGGTCAATATTTTCCCGATAGGATCCTGGTCCTCAAAATATTTAACTGCCGCTTTTTCAGATATAACTATTAAGTTAGGTTCTGAAAGAGCATTATCCGGACTCCCTGATAGAAATTTGAAAGAGAAAATTTTAAAAAATTCAGGATCCACGGCAAGAAATCCTGTTTCATTATAAATCGACTCGTTATATTTGACCACTGCATCAAACCCGCGAAGGCGCGTTGAAGAAACAATTTCGGGAAATTCTGCAACCATTGCCGGACCAACAGGGAAAGGGATCGATGTATAGTGTGCAGGGACTTCCTGCCGCTTGTCCTCCAAAATTATGCGGTGAATTTCATCTGAATTCTTATGAAATTTATCGAAACTGTATTCATATTGTACATAGATCATCAACGACATAAAACATGCTAATCCTAAAGCAAATCCCGTAATGTTGATAAATGAATAACCTTTGTTTTTCTTCATGTTTCTTAATGCGATTTTCAGATAATTCTTGAACATAGGAAAACTCCAGTATAATTTGTTGTAAAATATCCCGGTCATTATTTTTAACAACTGTGCAAAGTACCACAATCTTGCTCTGAAAAAGCCTTTTTCAGAGAGCAGGATCAAAAAACTTTCTTCGAGGTCTCCCAGAAAAGTTTCGCATTTCTCTTTTGAATAAAAAAGCCTTAGAACCCAAGCAGCAATACAGTGAGTTTTCTTTTTATGTCGATCATCCATCAAATGCCTCGAGTGTCAGGTCGGGTAAATTATCCCACATTGAACTTTCAACCTGTTTCAGCCGGACCAAAGCCTGCTTTCCTTCACCGGTGAGCTCATAAATGCGTTTATGTCTTCCACCCCTTTCCGGTGTAGAATCTGAAAGTGAAGAGACTATAAATCCTCTTTTTTCCAGCCTTTCGAGCGGGGCAAATATAGTCCCCAATGACCATTTTTCTCCTGTTATTTCATGGATCTGCTGCTGGATCTGTAATGAATAAGCTTCATCCCGCAGCCTCCAGATCGCAAGTAAAATGAACTCCTCTGCCCTTGTTAATATCTTCATAAACTCTCCTTTTCTGCAATTCCGATAATTCGAAACATATATATGTACGGCTTATGTTGCGATTTGTTTCGAAAAATCAGAATTGATTGAAAAATTTAATAATAATAACAAGAGAGGGTTGAAAATCCATCCTACCTGTGGATAAAGTCAAATTCTAATCGAAATAGTTATAATCGAATATAAAATTGCTAATTGTCATTCCAGCGCACAGACTGTGTGAAAACGCATGCTTAATTATAATTTGCGAAATTAAATGTCATTGCGAGGTAGCGAAGCGACGTGGCAATCTCACCGTTAAAGTATCGTTTTGTAAGAATATAGAAGATTACGACGGTCGTCCCAAAAATATGGGACTCCCTCGTAATGACAGTCAATTATTTTGATTTTTTTGTTTTCACACAGTCTGGCAGGCTGGAATCCAGTTCTTTTAAATTGTTATTTAAAAATAAGTTACAGGGACTGGATTCCCGCGAGCCCGCCACTGGCGTGGATTTCACGGGAATGAAACTACAGTTTTACACTTTTATCACTATACACAGAATATTCTCCGCGTCTCCGTGTCTCTGCGGTAGTCAAACAATAAGGATATTATCTGTTGCTTACCCATTCTCCTTTTACCGCTCTGTAAACAACAAATATTGCTGCCCCCAAAAGAAACGGTGAACTCCACATCCCCGGCAGAACTTCCCCTGAGTATACCGATCCGGTAATATGAATTAAAGCATTCGTAACCATTAGTATCCCAAAAATCATTATAAATATCTTGATCTTTTTACCACCATAAGCAACCAGTGGAGTCAAACTGAAACAGATAAGAATTGCCGCAGCAAGCCCGCCGATCCACATTTCGAAGGAAAAATTTGGTGCGGGGAAAAAGCCTGTTTTCGCCCGAATATTTATTACCGTTTCATTGTAAAAAGGAAGAAAACCGGATAATGCTTCATCAAGGACATGCAGGGCTAAAGAAAATATAAGCAAAACCCACGCCAAAACGTTTTTATTGGAAAAAATATAATCAATGAACTTCATTTTTTAACCTCCATAATAAAAATTCAATATTAATTAACTGAACGTTCAGTTAATAAATGAATAAAAAAAATAATTACCCTTTTTCAGGATTTATCGGATTTACATGAGGTTCTATGTGAGACCTGTTAAACAGATCTATGAAATTTTCCATTAATTTTTTTTTGTCATCATTAAAATATTCACACCATTTATCCCTGAATGCAGCAAACATGATGATCGGGACTATACCTGTAAAAAACTCATAAATATAGTAACGTTCATTTTTTGTATAATCCCCTTTATTCTTTCCTTCAAGTGCTTTAATTTCCCTGTTAAGTTTATCATTAATAACAATTTCAGCAAATTTAAAAAAGTAATTGCCTTTATCATTGCCTTTTAATGATTCCATGATCATAACCGAGACAATATTTTTCCTTTTTAGCAGAAATCCTATCTCCTCCCTGATCTGCTCCCGGACATCCAAATCACGGTTTTCCGAAGCGTATGAACATTCTATGTATTCAGAAGCCTCTTCAACCATACTCTTAAAAAGAGAAGTGATGATATCGTTTTTATCCTTGAAATGATAATAGATCAGGGCTTTATTGACCCTGGCAGTTTTGGCGATCCGGTCAACACTGGTACCGTCAAAACCCTTTTTTGAGAAAAGCTCTTCAGCTACCCTCAGTATCTTCTCTTTTGTCTTTTTACCGTCTGTTTTTACCATGATCTTACCCTAACTAACCGTTCGGTTAATAATATAAAAAGTAAAATATAAATTGTCAAGTTTTTTTTGAAAATTCATGGGACTGCCACAATTATTTTTGATAGAGATGTCATTTCGAGCGAATGCGAGAAATCTTTCTTTTATTTAGTTTCTTTTTTGTAAAAAGTATTTATTAGATTTCTCGCATTCGCTCGAAATGACAAACAAATTTTTTCTCCACCAATACTTTATCACATACATTACATTAATAACAGGTTATTACCTGTTGATAAATTACATTCTCACCACAGATCGAGTATCTTCCCGTCCACTGTTTCAGGATACTTTATCCCTGCCAATTGTGCAAGTGTAGGTGCAATATCAATTGTCCTTGCTGCACCTTTTGAAATTCCCGCTTTAACACCGGCTCCCATAAAAACTATTGGAACCTCCTGGTCATAGGAATAGGAAGTTGCGTGAGCAGAACGTGCTGTATAAAGCTGACCGTTCGGGATATATTCAACAATAATACCGTAGTGACCGGGATGTTTCGGGCTTACATTGCCGTAAAGAATTTCGTTGGTCCATAATGGGAAAGTTGTCTTAAACCCGGGAATGTAAGAATTCCTGTACGATTTTAGTATACGGTCAGCCGGAACCGTTCCTGCAAGGTCATCAGGTGTCATCGCTTTTGCGACAAAATCGCTTTTTTCCAGTTCTTCTGCGATTAGAGAGGTCAATTTTTCTTCAGGGCCTGAATAATTATCGATAAATTTTTCTATATCTGCCAGCAGTGTCTTTATATCTATTTCGGTGACCCTTTTAGCCGGGCGTCCCTGTTCAAGTTCGTATTCAGCAATATTGGGAGCGCCATGATCGCCGGTTAAAACAACCGTATAATTTTTGCCGATGGTACTGTCAAGAAATTTGAGGAATTTTCCCAGCTCGCGGTCCAGCCGCAGCACTATATCAAGCTGCTCGAGGCTCTGCGGGCCGAAATCATGACCGATGCGGTCGGTTATACCAACCGAAACCGCAAGACAATCCGTTGAGTTCCGCTGCCCGAGTTCAAGCTCCTTAATACATTCTTTTCCCAGGGCAAATAGCGCCTCAGTTGCATAAGGATTATAGCGGGAAAAATACCGGTTGACCGCCTGCTGATCTGTTTCTTTATAGAAATCACCGATATTATGGGGAAAAGTAGTGTGAACACCGTCAAATTCATAAGCAGCATTATCCCTACGAGCAAGATGAAAATATTCTGCCGGAACTGAATTTTCCCATACCAGCATCTCCTTATATTGCGGTACAACCTCCTCATTAAATCTCACCAGCCAGTCGGGGTATTCATCCCTGTAATATGTGGAAGTTACAAACTTACCGGCAGAAGCTTCTATCCAGTATACATGGTTTTTGGTTTTGTCGGATTGGGGTTTTCCGCCGTAACATAATGCTGTCATTGTAGTGTTAATTGATACACTTCTGCTTTCCGGGTCGGATACACGAAGCCAGTCTGCCATTCCGGTTACCTTTGTGATCTTTGGTGTAAAGCTCCTTGCTCCGGGAAATCCGAGAACCTGTTGATCATCATCCTGAAATATTATTTTCCTGCGGCCCGATTCGGTAATTCTTGCATTTGTCGGGATCCCGTGAGTTTTCGGGTAGGCTCCTGTAAATATGGAAGTGTGTCCCGGGAAAGAAAGCGTCGGAGCATGGTCAACAATTGCCTTGTCATATCTCCAGCCGTTATCTTTTAAACGCTTCAATCCTCCGGTTAATGCCTCATCATACCGCTGGAGATAATCCGCCCGGAATTGATCCAGTGTAATCATTACTACAAGTTTGGGTTTTGCATTATTGGAAGATGAGTTACAGAAAAATAATTGGGATACCAAAAGCAGTATTAAACCAAAAAACACGGTTTTAATTGATGATCTCATATTATTCCCCTCAGAAAATTTAACATGATTTCATTACTATTTTTTAAACTTGGAAAATGATACGGATATTTTCAGAGATGAGACATGAATATGCAGTAAATATCCAAAATTTTGCAGTGAAAGATAAAAAATATTACTTTAAACAGCTTGTTTTTACGAAATGGGATTGTTGTTGTTATTAGATTCATCAGGGAGTGTCAGTTACAGAAATCAATATTCAAATAATAAAACACCTAAACTGTCATTCCGTCCCGGTAAACCGGGATCGGAATCTTAAAATAAAAAGAATTAGACCCTGAAACAAGTTCAGGGTGACAAAATGAGTAAAATGTAATAGTTTTGCAGCACACACAAGAGGAAGGGTAAAATATGTGTAATTTAAAATCCATTACTGTCTAACTTCAACCAAAGCATGGATATTTCCGGATGGATCTTTGATCGCCGAGTATAATCCCAGTGGGAAATCGATTGCGGGATCATAAATAACTTCAAACTTTTTATTTTTCAATGTATTTATATACTCGGCAACATTTGCTACCTGAAAATTGATCAGCATTTGAGCAGTATTTGGATAATCAATATTAATAATATTCACAGCTTTATGCAGAACGATCATCATTTCTCCTAACCTCAAAGGTAATACTCTCGGATAAAAATCCCTTGTTATTATCTCAAGTCCAAGTGTACTGCAGTAAAATTCAACTGACTTATCCATATTTTCAACATTTACCTGTACAGCATAAAGTTCCGGTTTAGAAGCAGCAGGATTTTCCGAAGGTTCTTCAAGTAATTCATGTACATTTCCAAACGGATCTCTGAATGCCGCATATATACCGACCGCGGCATTTTGAGGCTCAGAATGTATCAATTCGACACCTTTGTTTTTTAGATCAGCCATTTTCGTGCTTAAATCATCGACTTTTATAACAAGGAAAGTCTGGGCATCTTTCGGATAGTCGATTTTTGTTTTCTTTGTTACTTTATGAAATACAATGCGGAAATTTCCAAATCGCATAGGCAGTGTTTCCGGCAGATAATCCCGTGAGATAACTTCAAAGCCAAAATGAGTGCCGTAAAATTCAATCGCTTTATCGATATCTGTCACATAGATCTGTAATTGGAATAATTTCAGACTGGATTTTGCCTGCGGGTTCACCTGAAATTTACTGCCGGCAGCTGGTCCGGAAAAAAGGAGAAAAACAATCAGGCTTATTAAGGAAAAACAGCTTACTGTTTTGAGATTCTTAATAAATTTCATGGTTCCCCTTTCCGGGTTTTATAAATACTATTCAGCCAATAAAATTTTATTTATTGACTATTTTAATACCTTCCATATCCTCAAATTGAGCCATAATACCCCAGCCGCCAAAGCTTTCCGATACAGCCATCCAGAGAGAATTCTCTCCTTCTTTTAGCTGTAAGAATAATTCATCAAACAATCCAATTGTTCCCAAATAGCGGTAATCTCTCGAACTGTAAAAATTTGTCCCGCCGTAGATCAAAACATCGTTAAAATACACTTTAATTCTGTCGCTGTACCCGAAACTTATCTTTTTTACCTGCGCCTTATCCGATAATACAGTTAATTTCACAAATACGGTATTTTTGCTTTCATCGATCCCGTTCAGCCGGGCAAGATTGGTAATGCCGGTCGACTCGCTGTTTAGTTTTTTCCATGTAAGGCTGCTTTTTTCAGCGGCTGATATTTTATATTTACCTGTCAGAGATTTTTCCTCAAAAACATTTGAAACCAGATAGGAAAAAACAGTCCCGTCCGGAGTGGTTTTTGGTTCAACTGCTTTCCCTTTCAGTACCGGATTGGTTTTAATAAATTTAAAATTGGAAAAATAAGCCGGAGTAGCACTGTTCGCTTCGACACCGACTTTTCCTGATTTAATATCACGCTTTAATTCAGGTACGTATAACAGAGGTTTTTCCATATCATTTATATAGACTTCAGCGCTTTTCCCTGAAACTGCTATCTGTACGTGCATCCATTCATTAAAAGGATATTCCATAGGTGCTCCATAACCCTGGCCGTGATACAACTGCCAGCCTGCCATTCCGTTAAACACCGGGGTATACTGGTTCGCATCAGGATTCCCGGACTGGTGCGGTCTGATATAAAATTCTTCATAATTATTCAGATCCTGCAGTCTCCAGACTGCTCCCAAAAATCCTCTTTCACCGGTAGTCAGCACATCATATTCGATAATTCCGTTGGTAAAATCCGAATCCTTTATAATAGCGTCACCGCCTCTAAGTAAAAGACCCTTCCGGCCAAAAAATTCACCTGATCTGCTTTCAACTGCATTTATTTCCCAACGGTCAGAATCAAACGGAATAGTCTGAGCAAAGGCACCCGTTATAAAAAATCCGGTTAATAACAGCCCGGTTAAATATTTTCCAAAATTTCTCATCATCAAAACTGGGCCAGCCGCAATTAGAATCAAATTTATCTTCAGACTTGTAAAGAAGTGCATCGCATCTTTTGCAGGTGTATGTACCGTCTTCCTTATTATTGTAATAC